>JBDSAQ010000118.1:0-5704 GCA_039922095.1 Ginsengibacter sp.
GAAAACTTTGTTTTAGAATTCCGTGTTGGTTGCACTTAGTGCTGGTTTTTGTAAAACGATCTTTTCTAATTACTAACTTTATAGCATGGCAAAAGAAAAGAAAAAAACTGATAAAGAGTCCTCCGATATATTTCATAATATCATGACAGCGTCTGTGTCGGGCAATCCTGAGCCAAAGCAGAAAGCAAATCCTAAAAAGAAATGAAAGTGCTTTCACTGATTGCCACTGTTTTGTTAAATGTCTTTGTCCTCACTATGGCTGTCTATATTCGTATGTTTCCTCTTGCAATAGCGTTCTTTTTATTTTGCCTACTCTCAGGTTGGTTTGTTATCGTTAAAGGCTCAATAGGAATGAAAGCCTTCGGATGGGGTCTTGTTTATGGCTGCTTATTTATAGTTTCTATTATCTCAATTGCATACGTAATGGCAAAACTGAATCTTTAATGTAATAATAACCCGGCAACACCATCACACCACTTGCAATAACAACAGGAACACAAGAGAGTCACGGCGGAAAAAAAGGTTTATGGCGTATGAAATAATAAAACGGTTGGAGGCTAATAATGAAGTTAATTTGCTTTCAACCTTATGTGAAAATGTTGAAGCCGCGAGAAACCTAACAAGAAGAAGCATGAAGTATGGAAATTATCATTTGGCTGGAAGGTTTGTAATAGCAGGGCTTTCATTAAACAAAATTAAATTACATGCCTGCCCGACTTGTCGTTCAGGCGGGGCATGATAATCCATGTAGTGGTAAATGGAATTTATGTAACAGCCCTATAGATTATTTGCACAGTTCTGCTAAATATTACTTAAGTGGCGAAGACGGCTTATATACAGTTGCAGATGTAGAAGATGACTGATGTCAAACATAGATAGCAGTTCTTTTGCATAGGCACCGCAACGTCCCTTCAGAGACGTTGCTGGGATTTATAAGTTTCAATTCTTTTTTTATTTTTTAAAACTGACCAAAAACACTGTCCTACCTGACAACCGTCATATTTTTTGTTTTTGGTCTTCCCAAAATTTGCATCATAAAATCAATTATATGCAACAGGTAACACTATCAAATGTTTTTCGCCCCTTTGTTAATGGTGCTACAACAGGCGCTACCGCAAAAGCAGTCTTAGTTACAAGAGTAAACGCATGGTTAAACCAGCAGGAAGAAAAAAGCTTTTATGGCTTGCCATCGTTGTGCCTGGCGATATAGGAATTGTGATGCCAATTAGCCTGGCGTTTTTTTCGTCACCGCAGCTTAACCTAAAAACCGAAGTATATATCAAAACTCTTATAAATGTGTAAATCAAATTGCCAGGGAACCTGCAAAAGCCTGGTGGAGAATAATGACGATGATCAAAAAGAATTGCTGGCCAAAGTTATTGATGGCCTCGAGAAAGTCACCAGGTGCTCTACCCCAAAACCGGGATTTATAAATTCTATTTCAAACAGCTATATGATAGAAATGAACACACTGAAAGCTGAGGCTAAACTCTTACTGGAAGAAGTGAACTGTTATGACGGATCTGGTACTAAGACCGGCAGATGTAATCCATACATGTATGAGAATGCCTATGAAGAATATTCATTAAAGGAGCGCATAAAAATGCTTAAGCAGAAAGTGCAGTTGTTGGAAAAGTCTTTGCAAAATGTTGCTGCCGTTTCTGTATGACTAAAATCATGCTTTCGTAGATCACATATCATTATTATCCCGCACACTGTTGAATATTTTGCACTAAAATTTAATCGATGAATGTTACACAAGAGACTACAACTACAACTGGTGTAGAAGAAAAGTTTGTTCCTAAGGGAGCAATTGCCTTTTTTATTATCCTGATACTTATATGCCTTGCAATATGGTTTGGCATTTATTATATAATGATCAGCAGAAGCTAAATCTTTAAAATTAATATCATGATTGATAAATACGAGAAAGGCATATTTATTACATCAGCGCTTGTAATGATGTTGTTCATTTTTTCGCTGGTATATTCTCTTGATAAAAAAAGCAGGAATATAACAGAGTGCCTTCCCTTTAATAAAAGTTATCGCAATGGGCGTGTGGTTAAGATAGATGATAAAACATACCAGGTTTTTATGGTAGCAAAAATGTGGGCCTTCGATCCTGAAAAAATATACATACCTGTAGACAGTGATGTTGATTTTTATATTACTTCCAACGATGTAGTTCATGGGTTCAATATCGCAGAAAAAAACATAAACCTTATGGCTATATATGGTGGGGTAGGTAAAACGACCGTGCATTTTGATAAGCCCGGAGTGTACAATATTGTATGTCATGAATATTGCGGAACAGGTCACCAGTTTATGCATGGGCAGGTAATTGTAAATTATCCCGAAAGCAAATAAATTATTAGCATGGAAATAAGCCGGTCATTAAAACGCATTATTGTTATTGAACTTTTTGTTCCTGTGTCCTTATTAACGATTGGTATTTATCACGGCTTAATGCAAACCATTTACCGTGCAGGTTTATTGCATCAGGCTAATGCATTAAAGCTTGACTATTACCAGGGATTAACCTTACACGGGGTAATAAACGCAGTAGTGCTTACAACGTTTTTTGCAGTTGCATTTGGTCATGCAACAATTACCTATTATTTAAAGCGTGAGCCAAATCTATTAGTAGCAAAATTATCTATGTGGTTAATGATTGTTGGAACGGTGATGGCAGCCTGGGCAATGCTTTCAGGTAATGCAAGTGTGCTGTACACTTTTTATCCGCCACTAAAAGCACATCCTTTATTTTACCTGGGTGCAGCATTATTAATTGTTGGTTCATGGCTTCCGTTTTTTAATTGGGCATGGATGTACTCCCAATGGAAAAAAATCAACTCGGAAGTAAAAACGCCGATAGCGGTTATTGGCACTTTGGTAAACTTTACTATCTGGTTTGTATGTACGCTAGCGGTGGCTTATGAAGTTTTGGTATTGCTGATTCCCTGGAGCATGGGCTGGACCAAAACAATTGATGTTACTTTATCAAGAACCTTATTTTGGTTCTTTGGACATGCGCTGGTTTATTTTTGGTTGCTTCCGGCGTATATAATGTATTACACAATGCTTCCCAAACTGGCAGGCGGAAAATTATATTCTGATCTTGCCGGACGTATTGCCTTCTTTTCATTTCTGATTTTAAGTATCCCGGTTGGTGTGCATCACCAGTTTGCTGACCCCGGAATTACAAGAGGTGTGAAAATGTTCCAGGGGGTACTAACGTTTGGTATTGCAATACCAAGTTTTATGACTGCATTTAATTTGGCAGCGTCCATGGAATATGCCGGTAAACAAAAAGGCTCTAAAGGTTTATTTGGATGGATTAAAAAGCTTCCGTTCTTAGATCCTGATCGTTACCTGTTCGCCTACATGATATGCGGATTGATATTATTTATTTTCGGCGGACTCACTGGTATTCCCAATGCTTCTTATCAGCTAAATAATGTAATCCATAATACCGCTTTTCTACCCGGCCATTTTCACATGACGGTTGCAGGGCCTGTGTTTCTTGCAATAATAGGAATGAGTACTTTTTTAATTGCTCAATTAAAAGGGAAGAAAATATTTTGGCCTAAGATAAATGTTATCATCCCTTACTTATGGATGATCGGTGTTTTTATTTTCTCTTCAGGTTTAATGTGGGGTGGATTAATTGGTGAGCCCCGTCGTACAAATTTGGGGTTATCCTATTTAAATCCTTCGAGTCCACTGTACCGCCCAGACTGGGTTCCGACAACAATGCTTGCACTTGCAGGCGGAGTAATAATGTTTGTTGCAGGCATGCTTTACTTTGTTGTATTTTTTGGTACACTGCTAAGAAAGAAGACAGAAGACGCAGTTTTGGTGCTGCCCGAAAGTGAAGTTCTTCACTTTGAAAAACGTGTTCCCCTTCTCGACAAATTTAAGCCCTGGCTTGTGGTTATGGGAGTAGTTCTCTTGCTTGCTTATGTGCCAGCCCTTTGGGGAATATATAAAAATAATGCGCCGAAGGCTCCGCCCTATCAAATTAGTAATCCTATGCCTGATACGCTAACGGTTTTAAAAAAATGATAATGAAAAAGCTGGTCTCTAAAACATGGTTTGTTGTAGTGCTTGTCATTGCAATTCCCCTCATAGCTTTTCAAACGGTTCATTGGCTGGAAAATAAATATGAAGCATTGCCCGTGTTTAACAAGGCAGAGAATCTCATGGATGAGGATTATCATTTTGAAAATCAAAAAAATGAAATAAAAACTTTTAATGATTGGAAAAATAAAATTCTTGTAACAGATTTCTTTTTTACAATATGCCCAACCATTTGCCCTAAGATGACAAGGAGTTTGAAAGCAGTTGCATTACAATTTGGTAACGATCCCAAAGTGCAATTGCTTTCTTTCACCGTTGATCCGCAACATGATTCTGCAGCGAAACTTCTTAGCTATTCACAAAATATGGATGCTGATTATCCGAACTGGGATTTTTTAACAGGTGATAAAAAACCTATCTACAAACTTGCAAGAAAAGAATTTTTTGTAACCGCAACAGATGGTGATGGAGGCCCGGAAGATTTTATTCATAGTGATAAAGTAATGCTGATTGACATGCAAAGTAACATACGTGGATATTATGATGGCACAAGCAAAAAGGAAATACAACAATTAATAAAGGACATAAAAAAATTAGAAAATGAAAGGTAGGATCTCAATTTTATTTGTTGCAATATTTACAGTAATAGCAGGAAACACTTTTGCTGATGATATAACCGCACAAGGCAAATCACTCTTTACAAGCAGGTGTGCATCATGCCATAAGCTTGGAGCAATATTAACAGGACCTGATTTAGTTGATGTAGATAAACGCAGAAATATAGAGTGGCTTATACAATGGATAAAATCTTCTCAAACGGTAATTAAAAAAGGCGATAAGGACGCAGCTGAATTATTTGAAAAATTTAATAAGATGCCGATGCCGGACCAACCGGATTTAGCGGATGCTGATATCAGGGATATTTTGGCATATATAAAGATTGAAAGCGCAAACGCACCAAAAGACAAAGTGCCTTTCGCCACCCCCGGTATCCCGAAAATTGGCTATACGCCCATCTCAATACATAATTATGGATTTATTCTAAGTTACCTGGCGCTGGTTGGTGTGCTTGTAGGTGTATTATTTTTTGCAGTAAATGTTGCGACGCTGAAAAAGAATAGTCCGGATAAAAATACATCAGTCACATCGCCGATAGAACAGGCGTAATATCTATAAAAAATAAAAATCAATATATGTTTGGAAAATTAAATGCAGACGAAATTGAAGAAGTACTAAAGCACCAGATTATTGGCCGTATCGGTTGTTTTGGAGAAGATAGAGTTTATATAGTGCCGACAAGTTATGCATATGATGGAGAATCTATTTATTGCCATACCTATGAAGGATTAAAAATTGATATGATGAGAAAAAATCCACGAGTTTGCTTTGAAGTGGATACGATGGGAAACATGGCCAATTGGCAATCTGTAATTGCATGGGGTATTTACGAGGAGCTGACAAATGATGGTGACAGAAAGATTGCTATACACAACTTATATAGCAGAATAGTGCCGGAAGTTGCAAGTAAAACGTTGAAGCTATCGCCTCAATGGCCTTTCCCGCCAGACGATATTGAAAATATAAAAGGACTTTTTTTTAGAATCCGGTTGCATGAAAAAACAGG
>JBDSAQ010000119.1:0-21337 GCA_039922095.1 Ginsengibacter sp.
CATTTAGGACACTTACCAAACTCGTCCATCATTACATCCGGGTGCATAGGGCAGGTATATTTCACTTTTTCTGATTTTTGCTTAGAAGCTGTTGCTTTTTTTATTGTTTTGTTTTGGGCAAAAGCAGAAATTGTCAGGATAGTTAAAGCTGCTATCATGAGCATTTTTAAAGAGTTCATTTTTTTTAATTTTTATGGTTAAGAGAATAATACATCTGGTTATCTGTTACAACATTGTTATTAGCATAAGTGCGCTCATAACAATCATTAATCCATCTTCAATTATGGTAATGGTGCTCATGGGCAAATTGAAGACTGCACCGAGGCAGGCACATTTAATTTTTCTTTTATTTAAAACACTTTGAAGTACTCCAATAATGCTAATGCTCATTACCACAAAAGTTGCAATATTTGTTATAAGCAGATTAAATTTAAAAAGATAAGCAAGCCCCAAACTCAATTCAATAAAGGCATACACATAACCCCATACATTCCATTTTTTGGCAACAATATCATACATGGCATAACTTTCAGCAAAGCCCTGCAGGTTTAAAAGTTTGAAAAAAGAAAACACTAAAAAAAAGCCTGCCATAAAATTTTGCATCCATGTTTCCAATATGAAAGCCCCCCGTGATATTTCTATTGAAACAGTAACACCAATAATGTAGGCAAATATTACAAGAAGGGGTTTGTAAGTTTCCATCCATGTTTTTGTTTCTTCTTCGCTGAGAGAAACCGGGTCCTCTTGTACTGATTGCTTTTCTTCCAACTGGTATTTGGGATAATCTTTTAAAGCTGATTTTAATTGAAAGGTGGAAATATGGGTTGCCATATCTATAGTGGCTTCACCTTTCGGCAAATCAATTGAAACGTTATTTACCCCCGAAATGGCTGATAATAATTTTTGAACTTTTGCCTGGCATCCGTTGCAAGTCATTCCGCTAACGCTGTATGTATGGGTCATGAAATAGAATCTTATTTTAAATTAATATTTAGCTCATCAACAATTACAATTTTTACAATTACATGTAGTTCCGCATGTGCAATTTTCGCAGGTACATATTTCACAAGTGCAATTTAAATTGCCGCACTTTTTTACGATTTCAATTTGAGCGCTTTTGATTTTTAAGGTTGTCATAATTTTATGTTTTATTAAAACACAAATTTACAATGGATGAAAAGTTTTGTAGTTACAGAATTTTGTAATTGAGTTGTAACATTTACAGGTTATCAATATTCCTGCGCTTGTTTTGCCGTAGAGATTTGAAAAAGGTAGGAGTAAGGCCGGTTTGTTTTTTGAATTGATTGGATAAATAGGCAACACTGCTGTATCCCAACCTGTCTGCTATTTCAGAAAGTGAAAGCTCATCATATTTTAGTAGTTCTTTTACCTTTTCAATTTTTTGTGCTATGAAATACTTTTCAATAGTTGTGCCTTCCACTTCGGAAAAGAGATTGCTCAGGTAGTTGTAATCATGATGCAGCTTTTTACTGATGTGTGCTGAAAAATTGGTCTCCAATTGTTCTTCTGAGTAATGGACTATTTCAATTATGGTGTTTTTTATCTTTTCAATTAGTTGGCTTTTCTTATCATCAATCAATTCAAAACCGAATGATTGTAAAATTTTATTGAGTTCATTTTTCTTTTGACTATTTAACTCCTCTGTTATTTCAACTTCTCCTAACTCTACTGATTTTGGCTGAATACCAAATTTTATAAGTTCATTATTAACCACCATTTTGCAGCGACTGCAAACCATATTTTTTATGTAGAGTTTCATAGTATTATCCTATAGTTCCAGTATAGCTGCATGTATTTGCTTCTCATTTTCCCAAACGCAAATCACATGCTCGTTATTCAATGCTTTCAATACCGGTTGGCCACCTTTGCCAAGTAACTTCTTTTGTCCTTGTGGTTTTATTACAACTACTTCGCCGTTCTCAGTCCAGGCATATACATTTTTGCCGTTCACTGTTTCCACAGTGCAGCCTCTTCCTTCACCAATTTCCTTTTCAGCACTGCCAATGGTTGCAGCATATATTTTACTTTGTCTCCGCCATACTGTTTGTATTTCTCCGTTCTTATTTATCGCTAAACCACCACCATCCATCGGGCAACCATTTAATTTCCAGCTGCCATTGCCTAATTTCTGAGCCTGCCCAAAACTATTACCACCATCAGATGACTGTGCTAAATACAAATCCCGGTTACCTTGCAGCCAATTACGAAACATCACATATACTTTGCTTCCTTTAACTGCTACTGAAGGCTTACAACATTCACAAACTGTTGTATCAGGTGATGTATAAATCATAATGTTTTTTGACCAGGTTTTACCACCATCACCTGATTTTGCGCCATAAATTTTATTATGTTTTCCTCTCAGATCAAGCCAAACTGCAAATGCATTTTCTCCGTCGGCACTTAGTGCCATTAAATTTTCTTTTGCGACAGTATCTTCATCATTAATTTTACCTCCTTGTTCCCAGTTTCCATCACTGGTTTTATTGTAGGAAAAAATATCCCCTGAAGAATTACATGCAATAACAGTTAACCCTTTATCAGTTCCTGCTATTTCGGGTCCTCTCATGTGTGATGCCGCTAATTCCGGCAAAACAGAAATTAATGTGGGTGGAGAAAATGACTTCCCATGATCGGAAGAATAAGAATACATAATACTATCACCGTATCCGTATACCAATTGAAGGTTATCATCTTTGTCTTTTACCACCTTTGGCATTTGACCCTGGCCTATAACAAAATCAGGTTTATCATAAGTTTTTTCAGAACAGGCAGAAAGCATATAAACAGACAGGAGTACTAATATATTTTTTTTCATGATCATATTGTATTGAGATGAATTCTTTTAATTATTAATTCACTTGTTGTTACCCACGTCTTATTTCAGTTGCATTGAATGATGTAAAAACCCTGAATCGTTATCCGTAACAATTTGCTTAGTTGTTGTTAACTAACTACTTTACCTAAACTACTATTAATTGGTATGTTTACAGTGAAGCTTTTCTTTGTGCATTATAATACCGGAGAAAACGGACCATATCCATTTCCTTTTCAAAATTTATATTTGATTGGGCAATCCATTCACCAAAAGCTGAAGATCCTGGCAGGAAGGATAAAAAACCCTCTTTAGTCTGCCTTTTGATCCGATCAATTTTATTGTTTGATTTTAGAAAATAATAAACATCATCATAAAAAGAATATCTTTTTTCTGCACTCATTACAGAGTCGGAAGTATTTACCTTTCGTATAGTATACTTCAATAACTCGTAATCGTCCCCGGGATTTAATACCTGTACAAAACCTTCAAGGTTGTGATTATCCAAGCGTAAATTGGGTACATGACCAATAAACACAGCGGGTTCCGGGATTTTATCAAATACCAGCCGGGTAATATTGCTGCCTCTGAGAACAAGTTCTTCTGCATCTTTTAAAAAATACAATTCATCTGTGGCGAAGTTTAATTTAACAGTAAGCCTCCCTGCTCTTACCTCGTTTATATAAACGATAGCGCTTTGCCATTCAGAGTTCCAAAACGCACTGCCTTTTATATCTGCATACTTAATTCTGTCATTATTTATTTTTCCAAACCTCACTTCTGTTACCCCCTTGTTACTAGCGCCAAAATCTCCCCCTGCAGCTGCCCCAGCCCCGGGATCTGGTCGCAAGCCTTGCCCCAAAGCATTTAGTGAAAAAAAAGAAAATGTAATAAGAAGTAATTGAATTAATCTCATAAAAAGATTGTGAATTACTGTAAAAAACCTAAGGCTTGGGAAGAGTTGAAATTTTGAAGCCTCAGGGTATGACCTTTCAAAAAGTTTTTACCATTGCTCCAACTCTCAGGTAAAGATACAATTTGAAATATTGCCTTCAAAAATTCTTTACTCCGTCATTAAATAATTTAAAGGGAATTTATTGTTTAAGATTCACTTGGGTTGCAGAAAATACCAGAAGGCACTAACAGGATATTTATTAATTGGAGATTGATCCGGAAGCTTTTTTTTGGGCATTATAATAGTTGAGAAAACGAATCATATCCGCTTCCTCATTAAAATTTATTTTGGATTGTGTAATCCATTCAGTGAAAGATGAAGCACCGGGTAAATAAGATAACAGACTTTCCTTATTTCGCTTTTTTATTCGCTCAACTTTATTATTTGCTTTGAGAAAATAATAAACATCGTTATAATAGGTATATCTTTTCTGCGCCCCCATTACGGAATCAGCAACCAATACCTTTCGTACAGTATACTTCAGCAACTCATAATCCCCGGTATTTAATACCTGTGCAAAACCTTGAAAATCCTGATTGTTCAAACGTAAATTGGGTATGTGGCTAATAAATACAGCCGGTTCAGGGAGTTTATCAAAAACCAACCTGGTAACATTAACTCCTGTTAATACAAGCTCCTCTGAATCTCTTAAAAAATATAATTCATCTGTTACAAGGTTGAGTTTCGCATATACCCTTCCCGCTTTTACATCATTGATATATACAATAGCACTTTGCCATTCCGGATTCCAAAAAGGGTTTCCGCTAACTTCTGAATAATTAATATCGTCATTGTTTAATTTCCCAAATCTTACCGCTGTGATACCTCTGGATATTGGACCCAACTCAGGACCATCCAAAGGCGATTTTAATGTAGAAAACTGCTGTTGTCCGAAAGAAACAGAGAAGCAAAAAAATACATTTATAAAAAGGACCTTAATAAATCTCATAAAGTCAATTGTATCCCTAATTTATTATCTATTTTTTTGCAAGATTTAGAAAATATGCTGAAGTATTAAAAAGCATTGCTGAGGCTGCAATTATCAAGATGATCCTAATGCCTCAACCTGGCGGAGAGTTAGGGATTCGAACCCCAGGAGGTATGACCCTCAACAGTTTTCAAGACTGCCGCAATAGACCGCTCTGCCAACTCTCCGCGACAAAAATACAGTTTGAAAAATTACCTCCAAAAATTTCTTTACTGTATATCATGTATTCAGAGAGAATTTAGTACTGACATTGATCCTCATTTCTGAAGCTGATGGCAAATCAATATAAAATAACAAACAAACAATTACTACCATATATCTGAACAATATTTATTACTTTTTTTCGTATTAGTATATAATCTTTTTCTCCTTAACAAAGGATGATCAGATTTTCAATATTCTTATCCTTTAAAAAACTATTTAATGCCCCGCAAAATCCTGCCATTGATGCTGCTTATACAACTGGCATTAATCCACTCACTTTTTTCACAAACCAGCGAACAACTTAGGGCAAACCTCTATGCGTTTAACACCAACGGCTCTCTTTCTTTAAACGATGGTAATTTAACCATGTATAATATTAATAATAGCAATGCTGTTGATGGAATGGATGCCATGAAGATGACTAATTTTGGAGAAAATTTTGGCTTACTAAGAGGAGCCAAAACCCTGGCAATAGAACGAAGACAAAGCATAACTCTTGCAGATACCATATTTTTTAGAATGTGGAATATGCAGCGGAAAAATTATAAGATAGATTTAATATTAACCGGCCTTGCACAACCCGGTTTATCCGGAGTTTTGGAAGATAGCTACCTAAACACTAAAAGCCTTCTGAATTTAAATGGTTTAAACAGTTCCATATTTACTATCAACAATGATACAGCCTCATCGGCATCTAATCGTTTTAGAATAATATTTTCATTGCCGGCTTCAGCGTTTAAGGTGCTGCCAATAACTTTTACTGGTATTAAAGCTTATCAAAAAAACTATAATATCGATATTGAATGGACTGTTGAAAATGAAAAAGATGTAATGCAATATCAAATTGAGAAATCTATAACGGGGCAGCAATTTACCACAGTTGCTACCATTGATTTAAAAGGTAAAGGCTTATCGGCTTACAAGTGGACAGACATATCATCAGTGAAAGGAAATAATTTTTATCGTATAAAAAGTGTTGATATAAATGCCAGGATACAATACAGCAGCGTGATTAAGGTATCTGCAGGCATAGAGAATTACACCATCTCAGTTTATCCTAATCCGGTGGTAAATGGGTTGATAAATATTCAGATTGTGAACCAGCCTAAAGGCATTTATATTGCCAGGCTTATTAATAACTATGGCCAAACAGTGCACGTGGCGGAGATCTCACATAATGGCGGAAGCAGCACGCAAACACTACAGGTAAATAAAAATACAGGTAAGGGAAGTTATACGTTAGAAATCATTACTCCCGGTAACAGTAAAACATCCCGTAAAATCCTGATGCAATAATTAACTGCTATTCAAGCATTTTATATTGAATGCCGGTATTGTTGAATTTATCTTTAATAATGCTTTTTAATCTACAATGATCTGGTAATAGCTGAAGACTTAGAGCGCAATAAATTAACATTAACTCTTACTTCAGTAGCTTTATAAATTCTTCTCCTTTTGGTTTGTCAATAAATTCAGGCATTTACTTTTGAATGACATTCTATCATTTATCCTCCTTTATATTAACTAACTAATAAGCAGCCACTGCTATTCTACAATTGTCTCATCCACAATAAAACTTAATTTTAAGCACTATTAACAGTAACGGATTTGAAGCCATTACGGATACATCTTATACTTATCTTAATATCCTTTTCCCAGTATATTTTAGCTCAAATACCATCTCCTGTTACTAACCTTCGGAAAAAAAATATTTCAACCAAAGATAACCAACTCATTTTTGACACGTTAAGCATTGTACCTAATACTTTTTTTGTTACAGGCGTCAATGCTGATAAATATGATCTTGATGTTATAAATGCATCAATACTATGGAAAGAAAAGCCCCAGGCTGATTCTGTTCTTATTATTTACAGAACCTTTCCTTATAAACTTAATGCAGTTACAAAACGCTTTAACTATGATAGTATACGTTTCAACTTTACAAGTGAGCCTTATGTTTTTAATCCCGGTAAGCTTGAGAGTACCAAAGTATTTGATTTTGGAAATATAAATTATAGCGGAAGCCTTGGCCGCGGTATTTCATTTGGAAACAACCAGGATGCGGTAGTTAACTCAAGTTTAAATTTGCAACTGAACGGATTTATTGGCGACAGCCTTGAGCTAAGCGCTGCAATAAGCGATAACAATATTCCGATACAGCCTGAAGGCAACACACAAGACATACGCGACTTTGACCGGGTATACATGCAAATAAAAAAGAGGGGCTGGCAGGCCAATTTCGGCGACATAGACATAAGGCAAAGCCGTAATTACTTTCTGAATTTTTATAAGCGTTTGCAGGGCGCTTCATTTCAAACTGATAATAAGATTAGCAATAAAATTAATAATTCATTACTATTAAGCGGGGCTATCGCCAAAGGCAAATTCATAAGAAATGTAATTATTCCTTTGGAAGGGAACCAGGGACCCTACAGGTTATCCGGGGCCAACAGCGAATTGTTTTTCACTGTGCTTGCAAATACAGAACGGGTTTTTTTAGATGGTGAGCTACTCAGTCGCGGCGATGATCAGGATTATGTGATAAACTATAATACTGCTGAATTAACTTTCACTTCTAAACGGCTCATTACAAAAGACAGCAGAATACAGATTGAATTTGAATATGCTGATAGAAATTATCTTACTTCCCTGCTTTATGCGAACGATGAGATACAGGTAAATAAAAAGCTCAGGTTGAGTATTGGCGCCTTTTCAAATACCGATGCAAAAAACTCTTCTATTAACCAGGTGCTTGATGCAAAGCAAAAACAATTTCTTTCAACGATAGGAGATAACCTCGATAGCGCCCGGTACGAAAATGCAGGAAAAGATACATTCGCAATTAATAAAATATTATATAAAAAAATTGATACTGTTTATAATTCCGGTAAGCATGATACTATCTATGTTTATTCAAATCTTAAAACTGATATATTATACAGTTTGTCCTTTTTATTTGTAGGTGCAGGTAAAGGAAATTATACACCTCTTGCAGGTAATGCTAATGGCAGAGTTTTTCAATGGATACAGCCTGATATTAATGGATTGCAGCAGGGAGACTGGGAGCCGGTGATTCTTTTAATAACACCAAAACAACAGCAGTTGATCAGCGCTGTAGCGGAGTACATCATATCAGAAAAGTCATTTATAAAAGCAGAGTTAGCAATAAGCAATTATGATATAAATACTTTTTCAACAAAAGATAAGGGGAATGATAAAGGAGCAGCAACTAAAGTTACTTATGTAAACGAGATGAAAATTTTGCGATCAGTAAAAGAAGGATTGAATTTACAAATGAGTGCAGATTATGAATTTGTACAGCAGAAGTTTAAACCATTGGAGCGTTTAAGAAATGTAGAATTTAACAGGGACTGGAGTTTGCCCTTTGATGTTTTGCCTGCAGATGAACATTTAATAAGTGCGTCTCTTCAAGTGTCTGACAAAAACGAAAACAGGGTAAAATATGATGTTACTGGTTATAACAGGAGCGATAATTACCAGGGGATTCGACAATCGGTTTCAAATTATATTGATGTTAAGGGATGGAAATTAATTAGTGAACTTAACCTCACTAAATTTAATTATAAAGAAGAAAAGGGTTCCTTTTTGCGGCCTTCCGTTAATATATCAAAACAACTTCCTCAATTAAAAAACCTTACAGTGGGAGGAAGCTTTTCAGGAGAGAGTAATAAGATACAAACTAAAATATATGATACTTTAACTCCATTAAGTTTTGCGTTTGATATATGGCAGGTTTATATTAAATCTGATGTAGCCAGGCCTGATAAATGGGGAGTTACCTGGTTTACAAGAACAAATAAATTCCCTCTAAAAAATGGATTATTCACCGCTGATAAAAGCAATAATTTCAGTTTTTTTACTGAGCTGATGAAGAAAGAAAATCACCAGTTAAGACTTAACCTTATATATCGCAAACTGCAAATTAAAGATCAATTATTAACACAACAGAAGGCTGATGAAAGTATTTTAGGTAAGGTTGAATACTTTATAAATGAATGGAATGGACTACTGAACGGTAGTTTTTTATACGAGTTAGGTGCGGGGCAGGAGCAAAAAAGAGAATATACATTTATTGAAGTGCCGGCAGGGCAGGGAGAGTACACATGGAATGATTATAACAGTAACAACATACCTGAGCTAAACGAATTTGAGATAGCTGTTTTTCAGGATCAGAGAAAATACATCAAGATTTTTACGCCTACCAATCAATATGTAAAAGCGAATTATGTTCAGTTTAATTATAGTATTGATATAAATCCAAAGGCTGTTTTAAAAAAGACAAATACTAATAGTATTAAAAATTTTATTAGCAGGTTTAATACAAACTCCTCTTTGCAGATTGGCAGAAAAGACGTCTCCAATGGCATATTTCAATTTAATCCCTTTAGTAAACAATTGTCTGATACAACCCTGATATCCCTGAACTTCTTTTTGTCAAATACTTTATATTTTAACCGCAGCAGTGTAAAGTGGGGGATAGATATTACCCATAGATTAAACAATATTAAAAGCCTTTTAACTTACGGGTTTGAGAGCAGAAAGCTAAGGGATCTTTCGTTAAGAGGAAGATGGAATATTAATAAGAGTTTCACTACTTCCTTTACTAATAAATTTATACGCAATGAATTATTTACACCGAGGTTTGCAAACAGGAATTACCTCATCAACCAGTTCTCAATTGAACCCCAGATAAGTTACATTTATAAAAGTAATGTACGTGTAAGCGTTATGTATAATATTGATAAAAAGGAAAATATTACCGGGTTAAAAGAAAAAGCATTAAATAATGCAATAACTACAGAGATACGCTATAATGTACTTTCCAACAGTACAATTAACAGCCGGTTTACTTTTAATAATATTTCGTATAAAGGCAACCCTAATACTACTACAGGCTATATTATTTTAGATGGACTGCTACCTGGCAAGAATTTTTTGTGGAACATGGAACTTACAAAACGCCTGGCAGGTAATATAGAACTGAATTTGCAATATGAAGGCCGCAAGCCCGGAAGTACACGTATTATACATACAGGACGTACATCGCTTCGGGCATTACTATAATATAAAAAAGCCTGCATTATACAGGCTTCTTTTATATTTATAGCAGAACTAAAATTGCTTAACTAAATAACCCACCTTTTTTAAAGGCCCGAACGCCCTCGCCAATTTTAAAGCCATTATTATAAATTTCGATACGATAATTTCCTGTTTGATATTTGTTATCAGCCTTCCATTCAACATTTACCTGTTGCTTTTCACCCTGTTTGTAATCAACCTGAACCCGTTTGGTAAACAATCTTTCTATGCCTTCTCTTGTTACAAACCTGCCAGAGCCTAAAGCTTCTACCGCAATAGGAGTACCATCAGGCGCTGTTATAGAAACAAAAATATCTTTAGGGCCGCTTGATGTGATCCTGTTCTCATCAATATCAAAAGAGATACGTAATTTATCTACCCGTTTTGCTGTAGTGGTTTCTTTTTCTCTACCATTACTTTTTTCTTTCACCCCGATTATTGCAAAATTAGAAGCGTGCAGAGTGGATCCGATATCAATCACATCCTCTTTTTCTTTTATAACACTTTTAGCTGAATCAAAGTTTTTTCTCACCATATTCCTCTCCTGAGTTACTACCCGTTTTTCTTCAGTTAATTGAATTTTTTCTCCCTGCAGTTTTTCTATTTCTGCTGTATAATTTTCAATATTTCCTTTCAATTGATTTATAAGGCCACGAGCTTCAGCTAATTCAGCAGCAGTTGCATTTTGCTTGTTTAAGATGGTTTGCACTCTTGCTCTTAAAGCCTGAATATCGCTATCTTTTGTTTTTAAAAGACTGTCAGCTCTTGAATTAGTAGTTTTAAGCATATCTAACCTCATAGTCGCATCGTTAAGTTCTCTTTGCAATTCATTTTTTGATGAGTCAGCATTTATTACCTGTGTAGTTAACTGCTCTTTTTCTTCCCGTGTTTTACTCTTATCCCAAATAAGATAGCCCCACGTTGCCAATAAGGCTATAATTAATCCACCAATTAAAAGGTTACGGGAATTTTTGTTGTTGTTTGTATTACCAGTTAGCTCTGTTCTTCTGCGTTCAGCATCAGTTGAGCTATCCTGGGGGAAGTTTTCAAAACTCATATACTTAAGATTTAAGTTAAAAAATTGGCTATTTATAGGATGATCGTAGGCTAATTTTCCAAAATCATGCCAAACAGCCTTGTATCATTTTCGAAAAGTGTTGTAAAAATTGTAAAGAGATAAGAAAGAAAACGAATAAATTATCTTTGAATAATGAGTGTAGAAAATATTTTAAGTAAGTGGAAGTCAAATAATTTTAAAGCGGTGTATTGGTTTGAAGGGGAAGAAGATTTTTTTATTGATGAGCTAATTGAGTATGCCGAACATAAGATTTTAAATGAATCTGAAAAAGCCTTCAATCAAACAGTATTCTACGGCAAAGATGCTAACTGGACAGAAGTTGTTAATGCATGCAGCCGGTATCCTATGTTTGCCGAAAAGCAGGTTGTAATATTAAAAGAAGCTCAGCAAATGAAAGATATTGAGAAGCTTGAGGGATATGTAGCCAGCCCTCTTAATTCAACTATTCTTGTAGTTGCATATAAGGGAAAAACTATTGATGGAAGAAGTCGTTTGGCAAAAGTATTAAGCAAGCATGGAGAGGTTCTGCAAACAAAAAAACTTTATGAAAATAATTTGCCTTCCTGGACAGGGGAGTTTGTAAAGTCAAGAGGGTATGATATAGCGCCAAGAGCGGTAATGTTACTGGTAGATCATATTGGCAATGACCTCAGCAGGATAGCCAATGAAGTAGATAAAGTGTTAATGAATTTAAGGGATAGAAAAAGCATTACTGAAGATGATATTGAACAATTTGTAGGGATAAGTAAGGAGTATAATGTTTTTGAATTTCAGCAGGCAATTGGCAGTAAAGACTTATCTAAAGCCATAAGAATTATTCAATATTTTGACGCCAATCCAAAGGCTGCGCCTATACAATTGTTATTGCCAACCTTATATAATTATTTCAGTAAGGTGCTTACTATTTTTCAAATGCCCGATAAAAGTGAAAGGGCTATAACACCCATGTTCTATAGAAATCCCATTGCTGCAAGGCAAGCGCTTGAAACGGTATTGAATTACTCTTACAATGGCGTAGAACAGGCTCTGTTGCTGTTACATGAATATAATCTGAAGAGTGTGGGAATAAGAAATCCGGGAATATCACATGCTTCACTTTTAAAAGAAATGGCCGTGAAGATTATAAACCATGATCTCACCTAAATACTCCAAAGTAAATGACTTGCCTGCCCTTATCACCCCCGGGAGAACGTTGGGATGGGCTTATTTTAATATTTCATGGCATTTGCCTTGTCTATAGAGAGTTGATTTTTCAGCGCATCAAGGCTCTGGAATTTTTGCTCGGCCCGTAAGTATTTCTTAATAAGAACCGTTATTGACTGTCCATAAATATCTTCATTAAAATCAAAAATATTTACTTCTATCATTTTTTTTATACCACCAATTGTAGGCCTGTAGCCAATATTCATCATTCCTCTTTTCAATTCTCCGGAGCCTGTTCGTACTTCAACCGCATACACACCATCGCATGGTATTAACTTATTCTCATCAGTAAGTTTCAGGTTAGCAGTTGGATAACCGATGGTTCTTCCAATTTTATCGCCTGCTTCAACTGTTCCTTCAAAAAAATAATCATACCCTAAAAAATTATTAGCCGTTTCTATATCTCCGGCAGATAAAGCTTCCCTGATTTTAGTAGAGCTTATCGCTGTTTGGTTTATAACATGTTCAGGAATCTCTTTTACAATATAATTATACGCGCCGGCATACGCTTCAAGTAATTTATAATTGCCCTGTCTTTGTTTGCCAAAGCGATGATCGTACCCAATAATAACAGTATGCGGATGAAACTTTTCTACTAAAAAGTGTTTAATATAATCCTCTGCTGTAAGTAAAGAAAACTCATGAGTAAATGGTACAATAACTAAATGGTCAATATCCTGTTTTTGAATGAGCGAAATCTTTTCATCCGGCGTATTTAATAAATTTATTTTTGTTGCAGTCTCTTTTTGCGATGTCTTAATATTCTGTACTATCATTCTTGGATGAGGATGAAATGTGATAATAACTGTTTCACCATTTATCCTTATTGCCTCTTCCTTTAATATTTTAGTGATTTGCTTATGCCCGGTATGCATACCATCAAAAGTTCCGATAGTTATTACGGCATTTTTAAAACCTGGCAAATGATTAATATCTGTATGTACCTGCATAAAATAAGAGCCGCAAAACTAATCAGATAATTGAAGTTTGCAATTGATAATTGAAAATCGGAGGTTGGATATTACTTTTACAAGCAACCATTTTTATTTACCAACCAGTATACTAATGTCTCTTTATTCAAAACGTGGAGTATCTGCTCAAAAAGAAGATGTGCATGAAGCAACAAAACATTTGAATACTGGTTTGTTTCCCAAAGCATTTTGTAAAATTTATCCGGATCATTTAGGAGGAGATGAAGATTATGTAAACGTGATGCATGCTGATGGGGCAGGCACTAAAAGTATCCTGGCTTATTTATACTGGAAAGAAACAGGTGATATTTCTGTTTGGAAAGGGATTGCACAGGATGCAATTGTTATGAATCTTGATGATCTTTTATGCACAGGCATTTATGATAATATCATTTTCAATTCAACCATTGACAGAAACAAAAACCTTATACCTGGCGAAGTATTGGAACAAATAATAAATGGCTCGCAGGAATTCTTCGATAAGCTAAAAGCTTTTGAAATTAACATTTTTTATCTCGGAGGAGAAACGGCTGATGTTGGAGATGTGGTGAGAACAATCGCTGTGAACGGCACTATGACTGCACGTTGGCCAAAGAATAAAATTATTACTAATGAAAAAATTAAAGCAGGTAATGTAATTGTAGGGCTGGCAGGTTTTGGTAAGGCTACTTATGAAGATATTTATAACAGCGGTATAGCAAGTAATGGCTTAACGTCAGCAAGGCATGATATGTTAGGCAAGTTTTATGCAGATGAATATAAAGAAAGCTATGATAATTCTTTAAGCAACGAAGTGGTGTATATTGGAAATAATAAGCTGACTGACTCCCCCTCCCAGTCCGAACGGTTCATCCGGGCGGGCTTTGGAGAGGGTCGGGGTGAGGTCAACATCGGCCAGCTAATATTATCTCCTACCCGAACATTTGCGCCGCTGATAAGAAATCTTCTGGAAAGTAACTTTGAAAAAATATATGGCTTAATACATTGCAGTGGAGGCGGGCAAACCAAATGTTTAAAATACATTCCTGAAAATGTAAGAGTTATAAAGGATAATTTGTTTGAGCCACCTTTAATATTTAAAATGATACAGGAAGCCAGTGGCTCTGATGAGAGGGAAATGTACCAGGTTTTTAATATGGGTTGCCGTATGGAAATTTATACTGATCAGGACTTTGCTGCTAACATAATTTCAGAGGCAGGTAAATTTAATATTGATGCACAGATTATTGGAAAAGTGGAGGAAAGTGGTAAAAAATAATTGGTGATAAAAGTTAAAGAAAATATGTTGTCATTCTAACGTGGTTCATTTTTTATTTCAATATTATCGTCAGCAATTTTAAAAGTAACTGCTTGTCTTTTATAGGAAGAAACAGGATTGCCATTTTGTTTAGCCGGGTTCCAGCGTGGTCCTTGTCTTATTGCATTTATGGCAACCTCTGCAAGCCTTGAATTTTGCATTGTTATTGCTTTTATATCGCTCACACTTCCATGCGTATCAACTATAAACTGAACAAGGCACGTTCCGCCCGTATGGTCTTTCATCAATTCATCTGCATTCTTTTGTATAACTGACTGAATATATTTATCCATGCTGGCTGGCCACCAGGGAAGTCTGCTTCGGTTTCCACCCTGGTAAACACCTTTATTATCCCGGGTAATCGGGTCTAATTTTAATTTATCATTATTTATTGTTTACCCTTTGTCGTTATTTCAATTACACCATCTTTTCCTATGTTACCATATTTTTTTATCGCAATTTCCCCTTTCAAAACATTTAATGATTGAAATTCATATGGTGAAATTTGTTTCATTTTATCTTCGGAAATTTCTTTTCCATCAACAAAATAAATCGGGGCATTCGGTGTATCGGCTTCTTTTAATATTATCGCATGAGTAGCCTCTGCATGCATATTTGTATTAACCTGCTTATCATTTGAGTGAATTATAATTGTATCTGCTGTCCCCGTAACCTTATTAATTTTATCATTAAATACAGCATTACCTTCTAAACGGGCAAAAATTGGGAAATCATGAGCACGTGTTGCATCTTTTATTTCAGTAACCAATAAATTTTGCTGCGCATATTTTTCAATTCCATTTAGAATATTTTTGGCAATAGTATGCTGATTCTCCAGAGTGGTTAAATATTTTAAATCTCTGGTAGTAGTAAGCAATCCGGCTTCGATTAAAACAGCTGGCCATTCATTTGCTTTTAATACTAATGCTTTGTCATACTGTTTTAAATTATTTGCGACCGGCAGTTGATAATTATTTCTAAAAGATTCAATTATATCAGAACCTAGTAATTTGCTCTCTTGTAAATAACGATTATCATCAGTTGGTATTAAAACACCAAGACCGCTGTTTGTATTTTTATTTTTTTCTGCATCTATGTGAATCGAAATAAACAAATCCGGATGCCACGTTTTAGCAATTTCAACTCTTTGCAAGAGGCTAATATTTTTATCATCATCCCTTAATAAAACAATATTCAAATTTGCATTGTTATTAATCTGTTTTATTTTTTTAGCGATGCTCAATGTTAGGTCTTTTTCATAAATTCCATCTTCACTTTTTGCACCACCATCATCTCCGCCATGCCCGGCATCAATTACAACCGTAATTTTTTTACCGGGATAATGATTAAGTGTATCAATGGTTTTCATCTTTATTGTAAAAGCAAAAAATACAAATGCTGCTAAGGGCAATACGAGCAAGCGGCTCCGGTAACTCATTTTAACATTTTTGTTTTTAGTTAACATGATTAATCTTCTTTTTAAAGGTGAGTAAAAAAAATTATTGACGATATTAAAATGTTGCTTTGGGTAGGTTGCCTGCAATATCATTGTGGCAAAAGCATTGCTGTCACTATCTTCCAGTGCTTTTTTATCAGCTATAAATTCGTGAATCATATTTAATTCCTTCCGGATAATCCAGAATAATGGGTTACACCAAAAAAATATTAAAATGAGATTTATGAAAATCTTGTCATGGCTGTGCTTTTCTTTCACATGAGCAAGCTCATGCTGAAATATTTGCTTACCAGTTGGAGTGTTGACATCAATTTTATCATTCCAGAAAATATTATTGAAAAACGAAAATGGCGTGCCATCAGCATCAGTATTAATAAAGTTGATTCCTTCTAAAACTGTTTTTTGATATTTATTTTTAAGCCTGTATATTTTATATAATGTCCTGATAAAGAATGCCAGGAAAATTCCTGAAATGAGAACATACAAGAATCCTGGTATGTCAGCCGTGTTTATATTAAAGAGATTTTTACTTTTTGTATACTCGTAAATAATTTCTTCATTTGTTGTTACCACTTGAAAAAAATGGATAACCTGTGTTTTAGGCTCATCTGCTTTTTGCCATACATTAATTTTTATCAGCGGTACGGCCAATGATAATACAACTGCTGCTAATAGATAAAACCTGTTCCATTTATGAAAAGCTTTATTGCGTAGTGCAATAAAATAGTATCCATATAAAATGACTGAACAAATTATTATTTTTAAAATAGCGTATGTGAATGTCAGCATAAAATGATTTTGTGTGTTTAAGTCTATTTATTCTTTTTTAGCTGTTTCAGTAATAGTTCCAGGTCTTCTATACTTAAATCATTTTCTTTTACCATAAATGAAACTGCGTTGCTGAATGAGCCTTCAAAATACCCTTTAACCAGGCTTTTAATACACCCTCCTGAATAAGCATCTTTATTAACTAATGGATAGTATTGATGCATTCTTCCAAATATTGTAACACCAGCAAATTCCTTTTCAACCAATATTTTTAAAATAGTGGCTATTGTATTTTGATGAGGTTTAGGGTTTGGCAGCTGATCAATTATCTCTCTGAGAAAAGCCTTATCCAGTTTCCATAATACCTGCATTATTTGTTCTTCCGCTTTTGTTAATGTCTTCATTGTTGTCTGATTATTAAAAGCAAACCTATAACTAATTATTTAGTTTTAAAACTATTTTTTTAGTTTAGCATAAATTTTTATTAACACAGGCTTTTTGCCTGCATAAAATAGAATAGCATTATCATTTACATTTGCACAATAAACTACTACCAACATGGCTGAATCAATTTTGGAATTAAAAAATGCAAACATTTACCAGGGAGAATCTTTGATTCTTTCTGATGTGACCATTACAGTTAATAAGGGTGAGTTTGTGTATTTAGTTGGTAAAACCGGCACAGGAAAATCAAGTCTTTTAAAAACTTTGTATGGCGACCTTACTTTAAAAGAAGGCGAAGGTACAGTTGCAGGATATGACCTTAAGCATATGGACTGGAAAAAAGTTCCATACCTGAGGCGTAACCTGGGCGTGGTTTTCCAGGATTTTCAATTACTTACCGACCGGAATGTAAATAACAATTTAAAATTTGTCTTAAAGTCAACCGGCTGGAAAGATCATAAATTGATGGATGAAAAAATTGCGGATGTACTTGATAAAGTTGGCTTAAAAACCAAGGGGTTTAAAATGCCATTTGAGTTAAGTGGCGGAGAACAACAAAGGGTTGATATTGCAAGAGCATTATTGAACTCACCTAAACTAATATTGGCGGATGAACCTACAGGAAACCTTGATCCTGAAACATCTGATGAAATTATGCAATTGCTTTTCCATATTAGTAAAGACTATGGTACTGCAATTGTGATGGCCACACACGATTATATAGTTATCAATAAATTTCCGGCACGTACATTAAAAACTGAAAGAAATAAGGTTTGGGATAACGCTAGTATATCCATTGTATAAGTTGCCCTGCATTTTGCTCATTGTCATATTTGGAAAGAAGTATTTGCTTTCGTGACTTAATATCTTCATTTGTAAACACACGTTTATACAGAGCATTGATATTTATTTTGAATGAAGCGCTATCTTTAGCAATACAGCAGAGAGATTCTAAGCCTGTTCCATCTACCGCTGCGGCATTTACAATACAATGCCTTCCATTAAAAAGAGCATTCAATAATTTAATTTTAATACCTGTGGAATTAAAAGATGGCAAAATATTTATGTGAGCTTTGCTTATAAGCTCATTCATTTCGTCATCAGCAGGGTTTTCAACTAAACAGGTATTTGAATTTTGATGTGCTAACCGGCGTAATCTCTCAGATGGATTTTTGCCTGCTACAACAAATGGAATTGATAAAGTATTAAAGACATTGCTTAACAACCACCGAACTGCCTTTTCATTTTCAGGAATTCCTAAATTTCCATGATATAAACAATAGCTTCCTCTGCCTTGCTTTGTACGCACTGCATTAAAAGGAAGAAAAACCGGGAGATATTTAACATCTGTAACATGAAATTCTTTTTCATAAATCTCTTTGTCCTTTAAGGTTACAGCTATAAATGTGGCCTTAGAAGAAATTTTTTGCTCATATTTTTTTAGTAGCCTGCTCTCATACAAAAAATACATTTTTTTGAAAACAGATGTTGTTGAGTTGGCAAGTTGTTTATAGTATTCGGATTCCACATTATGCAGGCGGACAAAGACTTTTTTATTCAACAATTTATTTTGAGAAAGAAAATAAGTGCAATGGATACCTTCCATCAAAACAGGATGATCGTCCTTTAGCAAATTGGTAAGCAGCTCAGCATTTCTTCGGGAATTTACGATATAGGGAAGACTTAGAGAGAAGCTGCTCACACTTCGTTTTCGTTTATAATAAATTACTTCTGCACAATATTTATTCAATTCCACCTGGTGTCCCCGTCCGTATTCAAAGCAATGTAAATGAATCTTTATATTTAGTTCATAAAGAGCAACAATCTTATAAAAAAGATCAAAAATACCTCCATGATCTACCGGGTAGGGCACATCAAGGCAAACGATATGTAAGTGCTTATCAACCAAATTTTTTTAAATAGTATGTAAAAGCTATAATACAAAATTTGATATAATTGTTCAGTTTGTATAAATTAAAATTATAGAACTGGCCACTACAGATACCTAATATTTTATTATTAGGGGTAATTATAACCCTAAGCATATAATAAAATTTGTTCGATCATTTTATCATGTACCTCTTTCCATCCTTTATACATATTGGTTTCACTAAGCGAATCATTATGCCAGATGCTAATAAAAGCTCCATTTACATTTTTAACTTCTTCAAGTATTTTTAAAATTCGCTCCAAAGCTTTATGGGGAGGGACCTGCAGATAATTGATAAAGCTGCTTTCCATAACAGCAAAAGGAAATACTCTCAAACCTGTGGATTTTTCTTTGATTAAATCATAAAAATAAAACGGTTTGCAAGTGCCTGCTCTAAACCCGGGCATGTCAGCATAACCCATAGAATAATCCTCTGTAATTCCTGCATTTATTAAGTGATTATATGTTTCAGGTAAAGTGAATTTTAAAAAATGTTGCCTGCTTTTATTTATCTTTTTCCCGGATATCATTTCGAGTCTTTCTTTTTCAATCAAAATTTTTTTTGGAGTTACTGAGCTTTTAAAAGAAGGGTGAATGCCAATCTCACTACATGCCGAAACTTTGGATATAAGGTGTTTCATTAAGTGATGTGTATAGCTTATATTTTTATCATATTCTGAATAATCAGCCATTAAAAAAAAGAAAATTGAATGCATTTTATTTTTCACAATTGTTTCGCACAACACATCATATACATCCCATGGATCCTTTTTTATATTAGTAAGTGACTGTATGCGATTGAAAATATTTTTAAGCTTTAGCCGGCTTACATCTTTAATTGTTGCGCCCATATTCCTAAACATATTTCGCCCCTTAAAAGCATAAGCTATATCAATATCGTAAGTAAGAATATACCTGAATTTTGAAGGCTTTAAGTGTAAATAGGGGAATCTTTTACTTAGTATACCTCTAAAAATATTTATCCAGATTTCTACTACAGGATTTTGCAAAAAATTGTATCTATAAGCGAGGCTTTCCGAGGCTTTATATCTGCCATATTTATCAGGAGTATAGGGCAAATATTCTTCGTAGCGGCTTATCATATAAAACACCGCAGAAAAAATATCAAAACCTATATCGCATGAAGGTTCACTGCAAAAAAACACAATTGTCCCAAACTTTTTCTCTATTGTGATGTCAACCTTTTTTATTTCTTGTTCAAACAGAAGAGAGGTGGCTTGTATATAAAACTCATTACTAAGGGGCTTAAAGGAATAGTTTAACTTCTCATGTTCATATGTCTCAAATGTTTTTACATCTGTAGTAAGCTGATATTGTATATCAAATTTTTCTTTGAATATCAATTCAAAAACATATTCGCACCTTGGGGTAATGACCGGTAAAAAAATCAGCAACATATTGTTTAGGAGATTGACCTTTTAAATAATCTTAAAATTCAAATACTAATGAGACTATGCTATTATCGAACTCTAATAAAGCTTCAATATTCAAATGCTACCTGTTACAAAAATGGCTGATAAACAGCGATTAATTTTTGCTCTTCTTCCTCCCAACATAATTCCCGGGCTGCTGCAATACAATTTTGTTTCAACTTATTATACGTTATTTCATTACCAGCTATTTCTTCCACCGCTTTTGCAATAACTTTTGGCTCATAACTTTTTAAACAAACACCACACTCATATTGCTCAATAATATTACTCACTTCAGGTATGGCAGTGGCAATAACAGGCACTTGTGCATGGATATAATCAAATATTTTATTAGGCAAATTATAAAGGCAATTTAAATCATCAAAAGAATCAAGGCTAAATCCAATATATGCATGAGCGGTGAATTTCTTAAGTTCTGATGGCGGGAGTTTGCCAATCATTTCTACTTTCTCTTCCAGTTGCCATTCTTTTCTTTTATTTACAATTTCATTCCATTGTGTGCCACCGCCAATAAACACTAAAAGGTAATTGCCGGATAAAAATTTCATTGCTTCCAATAATTCTATGCCGCCCCTGCCTGCATTAATGCCTGCGCCCTGCATTAATAAAATTTTTTTGTTTTGCCATTTCAATGGAGTTTCATTTTTTTCAAC
>JBDSAQ010000120.1:0-11612 GCA_039922095.1 Ginsengibacter sp.
ATGTTGAGAAAGATTTTCCCATTGGTGTAAGAGATGAATTAATAAAAATGGGTTATAAAATTTATGAGCGTGAAAAGATTGGCAGAACAGAAGTAATTAAAGTACTATCCAACAAAAAGCTGGAAGCGGTTGCAGATAAACGGGGAGATGATGATGCTGAAGGGTATTAATATACCTTTGTTTGGTCATAACATTTGCCAGCTTATACAACACGTCCATTAAAATAATTATAACATTTGTTTGTTTATTTCAAAATGGTATTGAGTTTGCACATCGCACTGGTTTAATTAGTTTTACAACTTAACTTTTTACCTGAAAAAATTTTTCAAAATATTATATAAGACGCTGCAGGTAATCGTTTTACTAACTGTTGTACTTTGGGTATTACTTCAAACCGCATGGTTTCAAAACTGGATAGTAAAGCAAGTTACCATTAAGCTTTCCAAAAATTTACATACAAAGGTTTCAATACGTCATGTTGATTTTGCACTCTTTAATAAAATGCTTTTGCAGGGGGCATTAATATTAGATAAAAAAAATGACACGTTGCTTTATGCAGGCACAGCCAAAGTAAATATCACTGACTGGTTTTTTTTTAAAGATAATATAGTGCTTAAGTATGTAGGACTTGAGGATGGTTTCATCAATATGAACCGCACAGATTCTGTGTGGAATTACCAGTTCCTGGCCGATTATTTCTCGGGACCGAAAAAAGTAAAAAAGGATACAGCAAAAAATGCCATAGCTCTTGATATAAAAACAGTTGAACTCAACAGGTTTAAAATATGGCAACAGGATAAGTGGATAGGACAGGATATGCTGGTATCACTTAACAAGCTGGAAGTGGATGCCGATAAATTTGATCTGGATAAAAATATAATTAACATCAATACTCTCAGCCTGGATCATCCTGTTTTTTCTCAGTATAGTTATGATGGTTTACGACCTCCTTTAAAGTTAGCTTCTATGCCGGTAAATGAGGAGGAAGAAAGTAAAAAAACTGTGCAATGGAATGGTGATGACTGGGTATTTTCTATAAGAAAACTTAAAATAGATGAAGGAAAATTTTTACAGGATCAGCACACCGACAGGCCTGCATTTATTAATTTCTTTGATGACAAACATATTAACTTCTCCTCCATAAATGGGAGTATCAAAAATATTCAATTCATAAAAGATACCCTTAGAGCTGATATTGATATAACTGCGAAAGAACGTTCCGGCCTCCAGGTAAAAAATCTAACTGCAGCGCTCAGGCTTGATCCGCATATAATGGAGTTCAGTAATTTAAATCTTGTAACCAATAAAAGTAATGTGCAGGATTATTATGCCATGAAGTTTGATGATATAGGAAATGACTTTTCAAACTTTATTGAAGCTGTGACATTAGACGCAAATTTTAAGAATAGTATGATAAGCAGTGATGATCTTGCTTTCTTTATTGCTAACGTAAAAAACTGGAAAAGAAATTTTTCTATCAATGGAAATATAAAGGGAACGGTTAATAATTTCTCAGCAAAAAACATGATAGTACAATCAGGGAAAGAAAATTATTTTAATGGGGATTTTGCTATCCGGGGCTTGCCGGATATTAACGAGACTTTTATAGATCTAAAATCAAGAGAATTTAAAACTTCTTACAGGGAATTAGTAAATATTGCGCCTGCGCTCAAATCAGTAAATACACCCAATTTAAGTACATTAGGTAATATTAGTTACACCGGGGCATTTACAGGATTTGTAAATGACTTTGTAACCTACGGCACATTAAAAACAAATCTTGGTATTATAAATACAGACATCAATATGAAATTTCCGGCTAACGGTATACCTGCTTATCATGGAAAAATTGTTACCTCCAATTTTGAGTTAGGAAGATTTATTAATAATAAACAAGTTGGAAGTTTGTCGTTTAACGGTACAATTTCAGGCAATGGATTGAGTGAAAGTAACACGAATATCTCTGTTGACGGATTTATACCACAGATAGGATTTAACGGCTATAGGTATCAAAATATAATTACCAAAGCAACACTTAGTAAACGTTTGTTTAAAGGTTTTGTGAGTGTAGATGATCCTAACCTGCAGATCACGGATTTAACTGGCACTATAAATTTTAAAGCGAGTCAGCCCGTGTTTGATTTTAAAGCAGATGTATCTAAATTTAATCTTAAAAATTTACATTTCACTAATGATAATTTTTCTTTAACAGGAAGATTTAATTTAAATTTTTCAGGCGATAATATTGATAATTTTCTCGGCTCTGCCGGTATATACGATGCTGCATTATTAAAAGATGATAAAAAATTATCCTTTGATTCTCTTATCATTAATTCATCTTTTAATGATGGTAAAAAATATTTATCCCTGCAAACTAATGAGCTGGATGCCAGTGTGGTTGGCAACTTCAGGATACTGGAGTTACCTGAAGCTTTTCAGCTTTTTTTAAACAGGTATTATCCTGCGTATATAAATAACCCGGGAAGGAATGTGCAAAACCAGGATTTTGTATTCGACATAAAAACAAAAAATATCGGTGAATATATTTTACTGCTCAATAAAGACCTTAAGGGTTTTGATAATAGTGAGATTAGTGGCAACCTCAATCTTTCACAAAACACTTTAAATGTTACCACCAAAGTTCCTTACTTCAGCTATGGACTTACTAATTTTATAAATACTGATTTTATAGCTGCGGGATCTTTTGATACGCTGAGATTAACAGGTAAAATAGATGACATCATAATTAATGACAGCCTGCATTTACCGGGCACTCAACTAATTGTTACAGCGCATAACGATGTATCTGATGTAAGCATAAAAACCACTGCAAGTAAAACCTTAACTGAGGCTGATCTTTCTGCACGCATACAAACTTTATCAGATGGCTTTAAGCTTTATTTTAATCCATCCTCTTTTGTGATAAATGATAAAAAATGGATTTTAGAAAAAGGAGGGGAACTGGTGCTTAATAAAAAAATGCTGATGGCCAGTGAAGTAAAATTTGTTCATGATGACCAGGAGATCATTATATCTACAGAGCCCTCGGCTACAGGCAATACCAATGATGTTGTAGTGGCGCTTAAAAAAATTAATATAGGAGATTTTATGCCCTTTGTTTTAAAGGATCCTGTACTGGAAGGTTTACTTACCGGAAATGTAACAATAGCTGATCCATTTAATAACCTTGCTGTGGATTTTGAAACACTCATTGAGCAATTCTATTTTGAAGATGATTCTATCGGAATTCTAAAACTTAAAGGAAGCTATGGCGCTAAATCCGGCGATGTTATAGTAAATGCAATATCTGATAACGACCCTTATAATTTTACTGCGGACATGGTGTATAGAGGTAAGGATTCGTCAGATAACCAGTTAAAGGGAACACTTAATCTTGCCAATTCAAATATTCATATCCTGCAAAAATATTTATCATCCATATTCAGTGATATGAGTGGTGCTGCATCAGGACAATTAAACTTTTCCGGACGGGCTGCCGCCCCAAAATTAACGGGCAGTGTAAAGCTTAATAATGCCAGTGTAACTATTGATTATACTAAGTGCAGGTATATATTTCAAAATAATTCGGTTATAAACTTTAATACGGATGAAATTGATTTTGGTTCTATAAAGTTGAGAGATACCCTTAACAATACGGCCACCATCAGCGGTAAATTATACCATAATTTTTTTGATAACTTTTTCTTTAATGAACTCAATTTTGAAACTGACAGAATAAATGGTAACCCCGGAAAATTTGTTTTATTAAACACCACCCTAAAGGATAATAAGCAGTTTTATGGCAATATAATAGGCGATGCAGAGTTAGCATTGAATGGCCCTTTAAGCGATATGAGAATGATAATACGGGGTGAACCAACTGATAGCAGTCATATTTATCTGCCTACAGGTGAAACTGCAGAAACAGGTAAAATAGATTACATAGAATTTATAAAGTTCGGAAGAGAAATGGAAAGTAATTTTTCATTCAGGCAGGAGGCAAATATTAAGGTAAACATTGAAATAACTGCCAATCCTTTTGCTAAGATAGATGTGATATTAGACGAAACCACAAAGGATATAATTAAAGCACAAGGCACCGGAAAATTGAATATCAGCGCAGGTACAAGCGACCCCTTAACCATAAGAGGCAGGTATGATATACAACAGGGACAGTACACTTTTAATTTTCAAACCTTTTTAAAAACACCTTTCTCTTTGCAACAGGGTTATATTGAATGGCAGGGTGATCCCTATCTTGCCAACCTGAATATTGATGCCATATACAGGGCAGAAAAAGTTGATCTCAGCAGCATACCAAGTATTTCAGGTTATATAAAAGACAAGAGTGATGTGGATATAATTTTTAAATTAAGAGGCACATTAAAAGATCCAAGCCCTGATTTTGAATTTCAATTTCCGTTTGGTAACCCGCTTAAATCTGACCCTATTGCTAATGAATATTTAAAAACAAGATTCCAGGCTGATAAAAATGAGCTGAATAAACAGGTAACTTCTTTACTGTTGTTCAATAGCTTTATGCCGGAGCAGCAAAGATTATTCAGCACTAATAACACCGGCAATTTTGTTACAAGAACCCTGGGGCAGATAGTATCTACTACTTTATCATCTTCCTTAAACAACTGGTTACAAAAATTGCTAAAAACCGACCAGGTAAATTTATACACCAACATTAATACCTCTGACTTTAATTTTGAAAAAGGAATAACCCAAAAACAAATTCAAAACCTTGGCAATTTTGGTTTTAAAACTTCCTTTTTAAACAACAGGCTTCTTTTAAATTTTGGTGGAAATGTAGATTATAAACTTATTGCCAGTTCCGGTAATTCAAATTCAAACTTCTTATTTACCCCCGATGTATCCTTTGAGTACCTTATAACACCAGATGGAAAATTCAGAGTAGTAGGCTTTAACCGGAGCGATGCTGGCATCGGGGATATTGCCGGAATTACCCGGCGCAACCGCACAGGAATCCTTCTTTCTTACCGCAAAGATTTTAATACATTCAGTGAACTTTTTGGCGGGGGAAATAAGTGATTTATTATTTCACTTCACTCGGGCTAATTCCAAACTCTTCTTTAAAGCATTTTGAAAAATAGGTATGACTATTAAAGCCCACCTGGTATGCCACTTCAGATGGTGTTGCGGCTCTTTTCTGCAGCAATTCTTTTGCCCGCAGCAGCCTTGTATTACGAAGCATTTCACTTGGAGCCTGCCCTGTAAGTGCAATTAATTTCCGGTGGAGCTGGCTTCTGCTCATAGTTACTTCCTTTGCCAGGTCTTCCACACCAAAATCTTCTTCACTCATGTTTTTTTCAATTGCTTGCAATACTTTGTTTAGAAACATTTCATCTGCACTGGTAACTGCAATTTCCGAAGGCCGTAATAAAATTTCGCCTGCAAATTTTTTGCGCAGCAGCTTGCGCTGATTGATGAGATTTTGTATCCGAAGCAGTAATTCTTTTGAGTCAAAAGGTTTTGTCAGATAATCATCAGCACCGGTTTCCAATCCTTCCAGCTTGTGTTGCTGGCCTGCTTTGGCAGTTAAAAGAATAACAGGAATATGGCTGGTGCGTTCATCCTTCTTTAATTTTTGCATCATAGCAAAGCCATCCATTTCCGGCATCATCACATCACTTACAATTATATCCGGCACTTCTGCAATTGCTCTTTCTAACCCTTCTTTTCCATTGCCTGCTTCAGTTACCTGGTAGTATTGCTGAACGGTTTCTTTAATAAAGCTTCGCAGATCTTTATTGTCTTCCACAATCAACAACAGTGGTAATTGTGATTGCATTGCTTCCTTTATAATAACTGTTTCCTCTTTTTCTATTGATCGGTTGAGGAAGGTTTTTTCCGCCTGCCATTCACCATATATCAACTCATTTTCTTTGAACAAAATTTTATCAATTGGTAAGCTCACCTTAAAACGACATCCTTTACCTGGTTCACTGCTTACACTGATTTGCCCGCGGTACAGATCAACCAATTCTTTTACAAGAGCCAATCCAATTCCGGAACCTTTGTCCTCTGTTCCTTCTACCTGGTAAAACCGATCAAATATTTTATCTAATTCTTTTTTTGGAATACCAGGCCCATTATCTTCCACAGAAAAACGCAACCGGCTATCTTCTATATCTACATTTACTGATACAGCTCCATGTTCAGGGGTGTACTTAAATGCATTGGTAAGAAGATTGGAAACGATCTTTTCTAACTTGTCTTTATCAAAAAATACAATTTGTGTTTGCTCAGGAAAATGAACATGATAATGAATACCTTTTCGCTCAGCCATTGATTCAAAAGAAGCGGTTAGCACTTTCAGCAATTGCATCATATCACCTTTCACTACCTGCAGCTTCATTTTACCAGAGTCCAGCTTTGAAAGATCCAGCAGTTGATTCACTAATTCCAGCAAACGATCTGTATTTCTACGCATCGTTTTAATGTGACGTACTGGAACATCTACACTTCCTTCTTTCCCTTTTACTGTCTCTTCTATTTGCTGTAACGGACCTTGTATCAATGTAAGCGGAGTACGAAACTCATGGGATATATTAGCAAAAAACCGGCTTTTAATCTTATCCATTTCCAACACTTTCTCAGCTTCTGACTTATCTTTTGCTGATTGTTTAAAACGATAAGCCAGGGCAAAAAAGATTATGATCATCATACCAACCTGAGCAATAACCCAGGGATTCAAAACCCAATCCGGCAATAATTGGTTATTCCAGAATATCCCTAATAGCTGAAATGAAAAAAGCCATAAAATAGCCCCACCCATCCATTGCGCATATAAATTTTTTACAAGAACAAGCCGTAAGCCAATAACCAGCAAAGAAATAAAAGCCAGCAGAGTTATAAAGAATGGTAATTGATAACGGGGGTTGAACTCAAGAAATAAGCTGGCAGATAAAGTGATGCAACCAATAAAAATGATCATGCCCGATACAACTTTATCCCAAAGAGGAATAAGCTTACTGGTATTTACAAATATCCTCACGAACATTAATATGGATACATTAAATAAACCTATAAGCCAATAAAATGCATGAAACTGGAACACCGGATGATCAGGAAAAAACCATTGGGTTAAATAATTAGCCGGATGCAAAAGCATGATATGTAAGCCAAGGCAGGCAGCCATGAGCATAAACCAGATAAAGGTTTTTTGCTTTGTAATTAAAAAGAACACCATTCCAAAAAAGAATAAAATACTCATGATACCCAGGTATACCAATGCCGTGTAGCCAAGGTTCTTATGCGCTGTGATATAGGAGGATGGTGTTACAATGCTTTTATGTTGTAAAGCAAAATTAAATTGCGGAGGAGAGAAATTTTTTGTTCTTTGAATGCGCCAGTAAATAGAAACAGCATCTCCCTTCCTTAATGTTATTGGGAAAATGTTCTGATTAACAGGCCACCCCACGGGCCGTACAGAAACAGGATTTAAATTACCTGTGTGATACTGATTAATAATCTGATTATTTTTTGCAACCCATACTTCAGCAATATCATTTCCATTGTCCATGCCGGATGGTGCGTCAAAAGGTACTCCTATCAGAAAATCTTTAGATGAAAAAGAAGGCTCAATAGTAATCTTACACCACCAAACACTGAAAGGGTCTGGCTTTGATACGGTGCTTGCTTTATGAAAAGCTGTATCACTGACTTTTTTTTGAAGCAGGTCAGCAATTTGCAGTTTCCCTTTTTCATCCTGCAATGCCCATAAATAATTTTGCAGGAATTGTACCGGTTCATTGTTTTCAGGCACAAAAACATTTGATGTGATAAAGGAAGTATCCTGTGCCCTTGATTGAAATGTAAATAACAATAAAATAAATTGAAGATATATATGGCAAAGGCACTTCATAAATAAAAGTTAGTGATTATTTTTTACTATGCAATTGCTGTTTCAAACCTGGCGGCAGCATAAACGTTTTTTTGCTCTTGTTTTATTAATGGTACAGTAGCAGCTTTTAATCCAAAGAAAAAAGCTGGAACTGCTAAGATCCAAAAGCGCCATTTATCGGCGATGATCCATTCTTTTATTGTTGTTATGAGCAGAACTGAATCACCGGATGTTTTGTCGTCAATAAGTCCCATAATTTGTAAGCGGGGTACAAAATAAACCACTGTAAAAATGCCAGCTCCTATACCAAATGCAATAGAAAGAAGCAACCATTTTCTTCTTCCCGTTTTCCAGTTTATAATCAAAGCAATTATGGTTACCAGGTTACTATATATACCCATTGATGAACGCCAGAAATTTCTGGGATCCACATGGCTTTGGGCAAACGCAATCATTCCGTCAGGTGCATCCCTGCTGAACTCCGGGATGATTACAAACATTTGATAAACTGTTGCGCCAACCACTATCGCACCACTGAAAAGATAAAGCCAGACAGAAATATCCTGTAATAAAGATTTTGTTTTCATCATTTAATTTTTTTAGAAATGGTTAAAATAACTTCAGTTTTTGATATGCTGAATCACTAATCAATGTTATGGCACTTTTATTTTTAAAGATTTATAACATAAGCAAATAGTCACAAAACGGAGATGTATATAGTGCACCATACGCCTCATCAATAGAGGTCTACTTTTTATACCAACTGGCATACATCACATTTAATGGCATTGGGCTTTGCATGGCTGTTTCCTTATCTTTAAATGCTTCAAGGTCAAGATTATGAAATGATAGAATTTGCCATTGATCATTTTTCTTTCTAATAGCAAGGTCATTAATACTTCCGGATCTGAAGGTACCGGCTGACCCTTTGTGTAAGATGCACCCAGCACATGCACTAAAGCAACATCAGGGCGTATAAATTTGATCTTATCTACCCTAAGCTCTATGTCCTTTGTTTTAAAATCGTTGTCAAATAACACCTGGTGCCCGGCTGCTGTCCTTGCTTTTGTAGTGTTGCGGAAATAATAGCCGTTCCATACAACGAAGTCGTGTGTTTCCGCAAAAAATGAGGCGAATTTTTCACCACTTTTGTTGTTCCAGCCCGTTTGCATGGTGGAAATAATATTATGGATAACGTCTTCATCTTTATTATATGCCTGTGCAGCGAAAGCTGTTGCAAATGAATCAACGCTCTCAATAATTTCGCCCATACGCGGCGAATAATATGTCGTAGCTAATGAATGAAATCTTTCTGCAACCAGGCTATTTATTTGTGCGCAAAGTGATGATGAATTATACAGAGTGACGATTGTAATGAACATGATCTTTTTCATGATAATTGTTTTAATGTTATTGTTGGATATTATTTTAAAATGATTTAGTACTGATGTAATGATATTTAGCGCTGAACAAAATCGCTAAGTGTTACATAATGTTTATGAGTGGACGCATCCATGTATATATTGTATCTGGCAGGATAATATTTGCCCGTCTTTTCAAATTGCGCCGGCTGATCATAGCTTGCGGTAATTTTTACACCACTCTCTAAAATTGCTTTAGTGATCATAGGTTCAACAAAAGCCATTTTACCATTATAACTGCCATACACCATAGTATTTGTAAAGGGCATCTGCATATTATTATCACTCCAGTGTTTTCCCATTTGCGGAACACCACCGGGAGTTGGTGTAAATGATGCCGGCATAAGGCCCGCCGGCGGAAGCTTATCATGCAAGGCAGCAGTGGAAGGCATGTAAGGTGGTATTGCCATTCGCTCGGCTTCTGTAATGGTATAAAAATGGAAATCAAAATGCGGTGCGTCAAAAACACCAGCCGGCTCATGGCCGTGTGGATTCCAGTTTATTACCAAATGATTAAAGGGTGTTACATCTTTTGCTTTCTGGTCGGGTGCCAGAGTAAAAGTGGCAGCAGCAAAATTTGCCGGATCAGTTGTAAGTCCTGTGAAAGCTTCGGCTGTCATTTCCATACCGAGTTCTTGCGGTACACCATTTTTATTTACAGTAAACCAGGATGCTGCTTTACCACTGCCCATAGTTACTTCGGCGCCTTTAAAAATTTGCAATTTTTCAGCTTCTTCTTTCTTACAGGCAGAAAATAGGGTAGGGGCTAAGATGAATACACAAATCTTCATAATAATTGAATGTCTCATAGATTACTTTTTTAAGATGATAAATTAATTACGGGATAGAGAAAGCAGGTAATGATCTGCGTGGTTGAGAGAATTATTTAAAACCCCTGCCAGGTGTTCAAATGCTTCCCATGTAAACCGGGCATAAAAAATTCCCAGGCTAAAGAATAATACTATTAACAGGCAAAAGGCAGTTCTTTGTATAAGCTGCGCTGAAAAAAATAATTTCATAATGTTTGTTTTTATGGAGCAAAGATGTGCTGATGCAAAGGCCATGTGTTAGCAATAATGAGGTAAAGGCTATAAATTGTGTAGCCTTAATAAAAGCCTTATGCATTAAGGCTTTCAGGGAGGCGATGCTACAGGAATTACAAAAGATGCGACGAAAGTTTCTGGTCTTTGATATAGACTTAGTGGAATCTTTAATCTAAAGGGCTCTCCCGGGGAAATGCTGAAATAAAAAGCCCGGAATATAATTCCAGGCTTTCTGCATTATGTTGTATTTATTATTGCTTGATTCTTTACATTTTTACAAATTGCTTATTGATCACTTTATCTCCGTTTGCAATCTTTATAGTATACACACCGCTGGGCAGTAATGAAACATTCAGTTGCATTGTTTGATCTGATCCCTTTGATTTAATTGTTTTCACTGTTACTCCTGAAGAGGATATAATTGAAATGGTTGCCTGTGTATTACCCTGCAATCCTGACGTGTAAATGTTTAGAATATTATTAACAGGATTGGGTACCAGTTTCAAACTTATAGAACCATTTATTTTGATTTTACTATTCTCAAAAGATGGCCTGCTGCTTACTGGCGCAGAAGCTGGGGTAACGGTTATCTTTACTGGTTGAGAGGTGATAACGGGCCCGGCACTATAATATGCTTTTACTGTAATAGTATGTGTTCCCACAGGGGCATTTTGCCAGTTCCATGAATATGGAAGGTATCTTTCGCTAGCAAGTAATGTTGTTCCTTTATAAAATTCTACTTTACTTATCGCACCACCTTCCTTTGAGGCAACAGCAGTGATCCTGATATCAGCAGGACTTCTGTAAGTTGAATTATTAGTGGGCTCTGTGATTGTTACTGTTGAAGGCTTAACAGCAACTACAGTAACATAAACCGGCGCTGAAGTAGTAACGAGTCCTTCATTGTCGTAAGCTCTTGCGGTAACCTTGTGTTTGCCAACAGGTGAGCTTTTCCATGTCCACGAATATTTAAGAAATTTGGTAGCCATCAAAACGGTTCCATTATAAAATTCCACTTTGGTTATAGTTCCATTCTCATCTGAAGCTTTTGCCGTAAAAGTAATATCTACAGGCCCATAAATAGAAGTATTGTTTGCCGGGTCAGTTATTGTTACAATGGGTGCTTTCTTTGCCGGAAGCATATACCTGACCACTACTCCCATCCGTGCGGGGAACTGTGCTACGCCGGCGGCATAGAGTTTATTATCCGCAAAGGCCATGCTTTGTATGGAGCTGCCTATGATGCCGATGCTGGTGGTTTGAATGCCGTCGCCG
>JBDSAQ010000121.1:0-5512 GCA_039922095.1 Ginsengibacter sp.
TAGAGCATTTTTATATATTTCCAAAAAATGTAAACTTTGATTAGATCAAGGAGAAGCATTGCTTTTGTCAATATCACAAAAAGTGAATAAACTTTAATTATAAACAGTCTAAAACGTTAGTCAGGACTAAACCTGGTTTATTGTAAAATTTTTTCGCCAATAATTTTTACTTCATCACCCACATTTATCCATTTGCCAATTTCACCGGCGGGCACATGGCAGTTAACTGTTAAATGATAATAATGTCCATACGCTTCTAATGTGCTCCATCCCGGCATAGCAGCAGCTCTGTGTTTGGCAAACGTTTTTGCAAAAGCAAAAATCGTTTCACCCGTTTCAGAGTTACGTGTTGGCACAACACATCTTGCTCTTGGGCTTATACCAAATACTGTAACACTACCGATTGTAAATTCAATGGCAGTTCCTTCTTTTGCAAAAAAATGATCCTCCCAAAAAGGAGTTACGCCTTCAATTTCGATAGTTGTTCTAAAACGTTTTCTTACTTCTTCCATATCCATGCCATTGTACCAGCCTGAAACACTTTGAAGGCTTGCAGTTGAAACAAAGGTGATTCCGCTTACATCCGGCATGTCCATAAAGCGTCCTTGTTTATTTTGCAGCAACGTTACCCGCATACCAAAATAGGCACTGAGGTACTCATTAATCTCCTGCTTTTCATTTTGCAGTTTGAACCGGTGCCATATGGTTTCATCCTGGTGACGAAAGGAAATCATTCCGTTCTCAACATCAATGGTTGAACGCAGCAGATAAATAAGACTATTATTTTTTCCAATAATAAAATCTCCGTTCTCATCCGCAATAGCATATTCCCTGTCGTGAGAAATACAACCACCCTCAGCTATCATTCCCTTTTGCAAGGCAACGCCATCAAGCGATTTTACCGGGTAAATAGTGATCCTGCTTACAATAGGCTTACTATCCATTTTTTGAAGATAAACAAAAAGCTAAAAAAAGAAAGTTTCTCCTTAGCTGTGTTTCTACTATAGCAAGAAGCATGGCAGGAACACAGCGGTGCTTCTAAGAGAGAATTTATTATCTTAGGTTCAAGGCAGTTAAAACTTTGGTATACACTGAAGGGAAGTATTTTATTACATTCACCTGCCAGGATTGGCTCTCATTATTTGAAATAACCAATAGCTATAATGCTGTTTATAAATGGTTTGATTATCTCAAAACAAAAGGACACCTTATAAAAAGTTATAGTCCCGATAGTTATTCCACCGGAAGGAGAGTGTTTGGAATTAATGCCTACTCATAATTATTTTTAGTATTTTCCATAAATTGATTAAGTAGAAAATGGCCAAAACAAAAAAAGAAGTGGTTGAAGAAGCCTTGGAAAAGAAGCTTTGGAAAGCTGCGGATAAGCTCCGTAAAAATATGGATGCAGCAGAGTATAAGCATGTTGCATTAGGCTTGATATTTCTTAAATATATTTCTGATGCCTTTGAAGAGTTGTATCAAAAGCTGCTTGCGGAAGTAAGCGAAGGAGCAGACCCGGAAGATAAAAATGAATACACTGCAGAGAAGGTATTTTATGTGCCTCCTTCTGCAAGATGGAAATGGTTACAAGGCCGTGCAAAGCTTCCCACTATTGGTAAAGACATTGATGATGCAATGGATGCCATAGAAAAAGATAATCCTTCATTGCGTGGTGTGTTGCCTAAAGTGTATGCGCAGGAAAAATTGGATAAACAAAACCTGGGTGGACTTGTAGACTTGGTAAGTACTGCAACACTTGGAACAAAAGAAGCGCAGAGTAAAGATTTGTTAGGAAAGGTATTTGAATATTTTCTTGGCGAGTTTGCTTTGGCGGAGGGAAGAAAGGGTGGGCAGTTTTATACTCCGCAAAGTGTTGTAAAATTATTGGTTAATATGTTGGAGCCTTATGAAGGCAGAGTGTTTGATCCATGTTGTGGCAGTGGAGGAATGTTTGTACAAAGTGAAAAGTTTATCAAACATCACCAGGATCATTACAAAAAAAATAATGGAAAGAAGCTTTCATTAAATCCTGCTGATTACATTTCTATTTACGGGCAGGAAAGTAATCAGACTACATGGAGGCTTGCAAAGATGAATCTTGCCATAAGAGGTATTGACAGCAGCAATGTAAAGTGGAACAGTGAAGGAAGTTTTTTAAATGATTTACACAAAGATTTGAAAGCAGATTTTATTATTGCCAATCCTCCCTTCAATGATAGCGACTGGAGTGGTGAATTGCTTCGTGATGATGGACGATGGAAAGTATTAGGTGAAAAGTTAGTTCCACCTGCTGGTAATGCAAACTATGCATGGATACAACATTTTATTTATCACCTTGCGCCAACAGGCAAAGCTGGCTTTGTACTTAGTAAAGGCGCTCTTACTTCACAAACCAATACTGAAGGTGAAATACGAAAGGCCCTGATTGAAAATGATTTGGTTGATTGTATTGTGAACCTGCCGACAAAACTTTTTTTAAATACACAAATTCCTGCATGCCTTTGGTTTTTATCAAGAAATAAAACCAATGGAGGTTTTAGAGAAAGAAAGGGTGAGATACTTTTTATTGATGCCCGTAATCTTGGCTTTTTGGTTAACAGGCGTAACCGTGATTTAAGTGAAGCTGATATTGAAAAAATTGCAGGTACATACCATAACTGGCGTTCTCTCCCCTCTCCAAACGGAGAGGGGGTAAGGTATCAGGATATACAGGGCTTTGCTAAATGCGCAACTCTCGAAGAAGTAAAGAAGCTCAATTATGTACTTACTCCCGGACGTTATGTTGGCTTACCTGATGATGAAGATGATTTTAATTTTGCAGAACGCTTTGCATCACTAAAAGCTGAGTTGGAAAAACAAATTGCAGAAGAGGATGAATTGAATGAAAGGATTTTAACTAACCTTCAGAAAATAACCTATGACTCCGCTGCAAAATAAAGATTATCAAACACTTCTTAACGGGCTTAAAGAAAAGATAAGGCAGGCAAGGGTTAAAGCGATCCATGCGGCAAATTTCCATCTCATTCAGGTATATTGGGAGATTGGAAATACAATAGCACAACAGGAGCAGGCTGAAGGATGGGGAGCAAAAACAGTAGATAATTTATCAAAAGATCTTAAAGCAGAATTCACCGACATGAAGGGGCTGTCGCCGAGGAATCTTCGTTATATGAGAGACTTTGCAAATGCTTACACGCTTTTTCCAATTTTGCAACCACTGGCTGCAAAATTGAGATCAACAAATTCTTTGAAAATAAAAAACAAAGTTTTGCAACCACCGGCTGCAAAATTACACACCGCATCAGATGATCAATTTGTGCAACCATTGCTTGCACAAATACCGTGGACGCATCACACCATTATTCTTGATAAAATTAAAACTGCAGAAGAACGATACTTTTACATTCATAAAACAATTGAGAACGGCTGGAGTAAAAATGTGCTTAGCCTGCAAATTGAAAGTGGCTTGTATAAAAGGCAGGGTAAAGCCATCAATAATTTTTCGCAAACGTTGCCTGCATCAGACTCTGACCTTGCTGCACAAACTTTTAAAAGCCCGTACATCCTTGAATTTTTATCCCTGAGTGAAGCTGCAAAAGAAAGAGATGTTGAAAGAGGATTAACAGAGCATCTAAAAAAATTTATGCTGGAACTGGGAAGGGGCTTTGCTTACGTAGGCAACCAGTATAACTTAAATGTAGAAGGCGACGATTATTTTTTAGATCTCCTGTTCTATAACTATCACCTGCATTGCTTTGTTGTTTTTGAATTGAAGATTGGAGAGTTTAAACCTGAATTTGCAGGCAAGCTTAATTTTTACATCAACACTATCAACCAACAAATAAAAGGCGCAGGCGACAAGCCTACTATTGGTATTCTGTTATGTAAAACGCCTAATGATACTGTAGTAAAATATTCCTTGCAGGGAATTGAAACGCCTATTGGTGTAGCAGATTACAAATTGAAACAGGCATTGCCTAAGGAATTAAAGAGCGAACTGCCAAGTGTAAAAGAACTGGAAAGCATTTTAAATACAAAAGCAGAAGAACGTAAAGCATCTTTTGAAAAACAGTTAGAAAAATTAAAACCTCTTATTGGCAAGTATAAAAATCATCGTAGTAAAACTCAAAAAAATAAAACGTAAACAATTGAAAGTATGACAGCATCTGAGCTTATTAGTGAACTGCAAAAATTACCGCCTGATGTAAAAGTTGTAATAAGAGGATATGAAGATGGTTACAATAATATTTTAGAATTAAAGCCTGTAAGAATCAAGCAGACACCTGATTCTCATTGGTATGTTGGTGAATATGATGACAGCACTGATGAAGATGCTGTTGAAGCTGTTGATCTTTTTGGTAAAAATACAATTGCAAAGGACTAAATTTATTATTATGAACTACGATATTCAGATAAGAGGGGATGAAAAAGATAATGGTTTAATTGAGTTTGATCGCTTAAGCCAGCTAACTCAAAGCACAAAAGAAATAGCAACAAAAGCTTTGATGCTGAGAATTGGCGGATTCAGTGAATTGAGACCGCCCAAGAATTTATTAAAGTCATTATCTATTTATCTTCAAAGCCTTAGCGGAAATAAAACAGAGGGCACTTTTCTTCTTTTAAATTGTGAATATTTTGAGAAGAACATCGGCAGTCTGCAGATGAATGCCTTTAAACCTGCCGAAGAACTTTTGCAATTAACTCCGATGGCATTGGTTATTCAAACATTCCGCTCGGCTTTAATAGAAGAAGAAGACAAAGATTATCTTGATAAGCCGCTGCTTAAAACTTTATTAAAATTTAAGAAAAACTTTATAAATGATAATGAAATTATCTATCTGTCTAACCGCAGTTCTGTTCCTGCAATTGAAATAACTATGGATGATTTTGAAAAAATTGAGAACCTGGAAGAAAGTATACCGGAGCCTAATAAAGTAATCATCAATGGCAAACTTGATGAAATGAAATATTCAAAATCAAAACTGGTTTTAATAACCGAGCAGGGTGCTGTAAATGCCTTTAGTAAAGACCCTTCATCAATTTATTCTATTAAAGATTATTTTGGAAAAGAACTAACAATAACAGGCATGGCTCATTATAAACCCGGAGGCAAATTATCTTTCATTGAAATTCAGGAATTTGCTGAACCTGGTGAAAATGATAAATTCTTTTCGAGGATACCACATGCAATGTCTGTTCAGCAACAAATTGCCTTTGAAGTTAAATCGGGCAAATCAAAAAATCCTTTAAGAGAACTTACAGGGCAATGGCCTGGCGATGAAAGCCTTGATGATTTGCTAAAACAACTTGAAGAATGAGAGCGTTTATTTTAGATACAAATATTTTAATGGCTTACTTAAGGGCTAATAATAAATTATATACTTTGGTAAGTGAAGATAATCGGCTGAATGATGAAGACGCCTTAATTATGATCTCTACTATTACCAAAGGTGAAATACAATCACTTGCCATCCAGAACAAATGGGGTGAGCGAAGAATAGACCAATTGAAT
>JBDSAQ010000122.1:0-4154 GCA_039922095.1 Ginsengibacter sp.
TGGTTTTAATGTAGGTGTTGTGTAATTATCTTCTCACGAAAATGGAAAGATAAATTAGTAAAAGGTTGTAAAAAAATAGGATTTTGGCACCGGTTGTATTTATCAACCAAGCGTGGGACAATGTTTATGCAATGACTAAAAAGATATGATGTTTTTATGCCTCTGCAGGTCTTCTGTGTTTTGTTGCATTGCGTTTATAAAGTACACTGCCGCCGATTTCTATGACAAAAACAAAACTATTTAAGCTACTTTTTTTACATACAATTCCTGTTTATTCACAACTGCTATTACTCTTGCTAACAATTTATTTTTTACTGCATTGAGTACACTCAATTTGCTTTTCCCTTCTCCAACTTTTCTTTCATAATAAGCCTTTAAATCGCCATCCAGTTTTATTGCTGTTAGGGATGCCATGTGAAGATTGCATTTAAGTTTTTTGTTGGCCATGTAGTGCACTTTTGTTCTTCCTCTTACACTACTGCCTGAAGAATATTCAAAAGGCGCCACACCGCAATAACAAGCTAACTTCCTGGAGTCTTTTAGCACTGTAAATCCATTGGTATGTACTATTAAATTTACCGCAGTTACAAAGCCGATTCCTACAACCGATGTAATGAGTTTATATAACAATTTCAAATTATCATCTTCATTTATAACCCCGGCTATCCTTAGTATGCTTAAATAAAAAAAGTAATGCTGTCCCCCCGCTATCCTTAGTATGCTTAAATAGAAAAGTATTGCTGTCCTGAGTTTGTAACTCAGGACAAACTAACCATTATTGGAATGGTATCAAAAAAATAAAAAACCTTCGTTTGCAACTTGTATATTAATTTACTTTTATTAAAAAGCTATGAGTACGGAAGGATATAAAATAACAGATCAGGCTGCAACTTACTTTGTAAGTTTTGCAGTGGTAGGCTGGGTAGATGTTTTTACAAGAAAGGATTATCGAGATATTGTTGTAGATAGTTTAAAATATTGCCAGCTAAATAAAGGGTTAGTAATTTATGCATGGTGTATAATGAGCAATCATGTTCACTTAATAATTTCATCAAAAGAAAATGATATAAGCAAGGTACTCGGCGAGTTTAAAAAATTTACCAGCAAACAAATTATTGATTCGATATTAAATCATGCCGGTGAAAGCCGCAAGGAATGGATGATTAAAATCTTTAAGGAAGCAGGGGAACTAAATAGCAGAAATAAGGATTACCAATTCTGGCAGCAAGACAACCAACCAAAAGAAATCTTTACAAACGAATTTGCTACACAAAAATTAGAATATATACCTGCCCGACGAATCGTTCAGGCGGGCATAATAACCCGGTGGAAGCAGGTATAGTAGAAAAAGCAGAAGAGTACATTTACAGCAGTGCCAAAGACTATCATTATGGCAAGCAATGCGGTCTAATAGAAATTGAGTTTCTGTTCTAATTGAGTGTTTGTCCTGAGTTACAAACTCAGGACAGCAATGAGGGATGGATTTAAGAGTCTTTTACTTTATTCTAAACATGTCTATTAAAACAGAAAAAATATAATAATGAAACAGATATTAATGGTTCTGACAATAATATCAATAGTTGGTTGTGCGACTAACAAGCCTGCTGTATCTCTTTGGAAAACGCTTCCCGAAGCACCGCCGATGCCACCTGCTGATGAAAGCGGACTTGCAAGTGTGAATGATATTAAAATGTATTATGCCGTTTTTAATAAAGAGGGAAAAGATCCGGTTATTCTACTACATGGTGGATTGGTTAATTCAGATTACTGGGGCTTTGAAGTACCTCTTCTGTCTAAAACTCATGAAGTAATTGTAGTGGATAGCAGAGGGCATGGACGAAGCACAATGTCGGATCAGCCCTTTAGTTATACCCTGATGGCATCTGATGTTTTGCAATTAATGAATTATTTGAAAATTAAAAAAGCCTCCGTAGTGGGATGGAGCGATGGAGGGATTATAGGACTGATTCTGGCGATCAACTATTCTGAAAGAATAAATAAGCTTTTTACCTTCGGTACTAATTTTAATCATTCGGGTGATAAATCAGAACCTGTTGATCCGGTGGCGGGAGCCCGTTTCATGGCAAAAGTGCAAGCTGACTATCATAAACTTTCTCCAACTCCCGACGATTTTTTAAAGCTAAGAGGTGGGCTTGGTAAAATGTATAGCTCTGAACCTAATCTGAATCCTGAAGAGATTAAAACTATTAAAGCACCAACCGTAATTGCTGGTGGCCAATATGAACAGTTTATAAAACGTGAACATTTTGATCAACTTGCGCATTTGATACCAAATGCAAAACTCGTGATCCTTCCGAATGTCAGCCATGGAGGCCCATTGCAAGATCCAGTGCACTTTCATCGTGCTGTAATGAACTTACTTGATGAATAAATTTTCCACCCTGCTATCCTTAGTATACTTAAATAAAAAAGTAATGTTGTCTCTCGCTATTCCCCCTGCTATCCTTAGTATGCTCGAATAAAAAAAAATTGCTGTCCTGAGTTTGTAACTCAGGACAATGCTACCATTATCAAAGAGTCTTTGTTAAACGTAAAATGCCTTGCTTATAACTCTTATATTAGGTTAGCTTTAATAAAAAAGCCATGAGTTCCGGCGGTTATAAAATAACAGATCAGGCTGCAACTTACTTTGTAAGTTTTGCAGTGGTAGGCTGGGTAGATGTTTTTACAAGAAAGGAATATAGAGATGTTGTTATAGATAGTTTAAAATATTGCCAGCCAAATAAAGGGTTAGTAATCTATGCATGGTGTATAATGAGCAACCATGTTCACTTAATAATTTCAGCAAAAGAAAATAATATAAGCAAGGTCTCGGGGAGTTTAAAAAATTTACCAGCAAACAAATTATTGATTCCATAGTAAGCCATCCCGGAGAGAGCCGCAAAGAGTGGATGATTAAAATCTTTAAAGAAGCAGGGGAACTAAATAGCAGAAATAAGGATTACCAATTCTGGCAGCAAGACAACCAACTAAAAGAAATCTTTACAAAAGAATTTGCTACCCACTGTTGGCGTAAGCGTCCGCTTGTGCCTTTTTATAAAAGTAGTCGTAGATTTAGTTAATGAGTAGAAAGTATAAATTTCATGATAACGATAAGTTTTACATAAGCGAGGCACAAGCGGACGCTTGCGACAAGAAAGAGGATCAGAATACAATATTGGAAGTTGGGCCTACGCAGTCAAATTTTCAAAAAAGATTATTTGGAACTTTTAAGAACTACCTAATTTTTTTGCCCCTTGGTCTTATTCTTTACTTTTTATACAAGCCCTATAGCAACTATTTAATTGCAGTCATACTTTTCATGTTAGTACTGTTTTTTATTTTTAGCTTTTTGACGAATCTTAATTTCTTATGTAAGGTAAAATACCATGTCGCATCAGATCATATTGAAATTGTGAGTGCTCGTTTAAACCATACGAATAAAACGATATCTGTTAAAAGATCCGACGTTGAAATCTTAGTGAGAAAATCCTATAGATATAGGTATCCTCTCTGGAAAATCCAGTTTTATCACAACAAGAAAATTATTGTTTCTCAACTTGAGGTAAGTGGCTGGACCGAAGAAATGTTTGTAAAAATTAAAAGCTTTGGGAAACGCTAATTCCCGATGTTGGCGCAAGCGTCCGCTTGTACCTGTTTCTAAAAGTAGTTGTAGATTTATTTAATGAGCAGAAAGTATAAATTTATGGCAACGATAAGCTGTACTTTATTTCATTTGCAGTTATCAATTGGATAGATGTATTTATAAGAGATGAATATAAACAAGAGCTAATAAAAAGTTGGGAGTATCGCATTGAGCATAAAGGCCTGCAAATCTATGGTTGGTGTATTATGACAAGTCATCTACACATGATAATAGGAACAACTGATAAAAACTTAGATGAAATCGTTGGAGGTATGAAAAGCTATACCTCAACTCAACTTAAGAAACTTATTAAAGATCCCTCAGCTATCCTTCGTATGCTCAAATAAAAAAGTAATGCTGCCCTTGCTATCCAAGTTCGGCGAGGTCTTCAACCCATAAGTGTTCGAAACCATTATCAAGCAGAACTGAAGAGATGTGGTGCTTTGGCTGGGTCTCCTCCGCAGAAGATTACTATCTCTTTAATAATGTCAGTTTCTAATTCTATTTC
>JBDSAQ010000123.1:0-8668 GCA_039922095.1 Ginsengibacter sp.
CTTTAAAGCCCCGAAAGGATTAGCACGCTTCCATTCGAAAGGGCGCCTGTTCTCAACTGGTAAGGATTCTGGCAATACAAAAAAACCATACAGCACATTTATAAAAGTAAGCCCTGCCGCCGCCAGGAAAGGAACTCTTGAACCATATTGCCCCAGCAATCCACCAATAACAGGGCCTATAATAAAACCAAGCCCAAAGGCTGCTCCAACCATTCCAAAGTTTTTTGCACGATCTTCCGGTGCGCTGATATCAGCTATGTATGCAGTGGCTGTAGTAAAGCTTGCGCCGGTGATGCCCGCAATTATTCGCCCAACAAAAAGCCATCCAATGGTAGGCGCAAAAGACAGGAATACATAATCAATCCCAAAGCCAAGTAAGGAGAATAGAAGAACAGGCCTGCGTCCAAATTTGTCACTTAAATTACCCAATACAGGAGAGAATAAAAACTGCATAAAAGCGTAGGCGAACGTAAGCCAGCCACCATACTTTGCGGCAGTACTGATGTTTCCGTGAATTAATTCTTCTATCAGTTTTGGAAGAACAGGGATGATGATGCCAAGACCTGTTACATCAATAAGAAGGGTTAAAAAAATAAATCCAAGAGCCGCCTTCCTGTTATGAATCATTAATGATTTTTGCCAAAGATGATTAAAAAAATATAAAAGATTTATTATGTTTCAAATTATTCTGCTCAAACATTTGTTTACCGGAATTATTTTTTCGTTCTTTGTCTATACCACATCATAGTTAATCTTTTTCCCTAAAGAAAACTTCGTCAGCCTAAGTAAGCCCGCATTAGCCTTGCACAATATTTTTAATACAAAACCGTTTCCCCTTGCTGAAATCAGCGTAAATTTAAAATCTAAAAAAAATTACCATGAAAAGAACTTATGCATTTATTTTAACTGTTATTACTATTGTACTTTTTACAGGGTGCACTGATAAAGAAACCTATGTTGATCTTGAAACAGGAAAAACAGTCACTGTAACAAAGGATTCAACCACAGGATATATGATTAATGCTGATACAAAAGAGCCGCTCGGGATTTATGTAAACACTGCAACCCACGATACTATTTATGGCCGAACAGGAAAGGTGATAAACAGTTTTGTTATTAAGCATCCTGATGGAAAATTCAGTTACCGGGGTGATGATGAAATAAAGATAACTGATGGCGATGCTAAAATGAAAGCAGACGCAGATGGAGCATCTAAAGTAAAAGACGGAGATTATAAGAAGAAAGTAGATGCAGATGGAGATATAAAAATTAAGGACGGGGATAGTAAAGTAAAAATTGATGCTGACGGAGATAAAAAAGTAAAGAGTAAATAATACACATCATAAAAAATTATAAAAGGTTGTCTGTTACAGGCAGCCTTTTTTATTTACACGTGACTTATTTGTATTTGTTATAATTGAACTTGTAATTGCACTAAACGATCTGCAAAGCCCAATCTGCAAAAGATGAATCAATGAAGTCGCCTCCCGCCTTCAGGTTTTCATAAACACAACAATGTTCATAGCTATGAATATATTTCAAAGCCTACTTTGTTGCGTCACTAATAAATTGTAAGCCAACAAAAATTTAAATCCTCTTTTTGCATATATTATTTTAAACAATCCTTATTACTTTTACCAAAAATTATAAAAATGGAATTTAAAAACAGGGATACCAATATTTCCAATATTCATATTACTCCAACTATTGAGCAAACCCGGGCCAAAACATTTATTGCAAATGTTTTTTTACTAATGTTTATAGCACTTGGTGTTTCAGCTTTATTTGCCTGGCAATTTTCTATAAATACAACACTGCAGAGTTACCTCGTAACTGAAACTGGCCTTACACTATTAGGCAAGATCACCATTTTTGCACCTTTAGGATTTGTGCTCCTTATGTCTTTTGGGTACCGGAGGCTTTCAGCAACTGTACTGCTGGCTTTGTTTATAGCTTATGCAATTATTAATGGTATAAGCTTTAGTTTTATTTTGCTTGCTTATACTACAGGTTCTGTATTGGGTTGCTTTCTATCAGCTTCTGCCATGTTTGGTGTAATGGCATTTATGGGTTATACCACTAACCAGGATCTTACCAAATTTGGCCGCATATTAATAATGGGCCTCATAGGAACTCTTATTGCAATGGTCATTAATTTTTTTCTGCAAAGCAGCCAGTTAGATTATATAATAAGTATTATTGGTGTTATGGTATTTACAGGCCTTACAGCCTACGATGTACAAAAATTAAAAAGAATCGGTGAAGGACTTGAATACGACGATGTATCTGCAGCAGATACTAAAAAAATAGCGGTGCTCGGTGCGCTGAATCTTTATCTTGATTTTATAAATATTTTTCTATTTCTTCTTCGTATGTTCGGACGCAGGAGCAACTAATTAGTAATTGCATCAGGCGATTTTTCAGTAATGGTCTCTGCAAATTATTACTAAAGGGTATCTTTTTTTGGATCTCCTTTAGTATTTGCCTGTTTAAAGGCTGCATTCAAATTGTCGCAGGCTGATGTGGACACCAGCCCGGCAGCCCGCCGGAATATTATCAATTTAAATAAGCCCCTTCTAAAGCATATTGCCTGCAATAAAATCACTTTCTTCTCCAGGTTGTTACAAATTAATTCTATACGAACGCTGCATTTCAATATTACCTAAAGCATTGGAAAAAAAATTTAAATAACTTTATTGCATTGGCATTTCTAAAAAAAATATTATCTGCAGAAAGTGATCATGATCTTGTGCAGCAGTACAAAGCAGCCGGCAATATGGACACACTTGGTGAGCTTTATAATCGTTATATGGAACTGGTGTATGGCGTATGCCTTAAATACATGAAAGAGCCTGAAGATGCCAAAGATTGCGTGATAAATATTTTTGAAGAGCTTATAACAAAGCTCAAAAAATATGAAGTAGATAATTTTAAAGGCTGGCTTTATCAACTGTCAAAAAACCATTGCCTTATGAAGCTGCGGAGTAAAAAGACATATCTGGTTAATATTGATGCCGATGTTGTGTATTTACCGGTAAATATTCATCTGGATAATGATGCCATGGAAAAAGAACAGCGTTTCAGCAGCATGGAATATTGCATTGAACAATTGCCGCATGAGCAGAAGCGGGCAATACAATTATTTTACCTTAAAGAGAAATGTTATAAAGAAATTGCCGAAACTACCAATACAGATACAAACACAGTGAGAAGCTTTATACAAAACGGCAGGAGAAATTTAAAAATATGCATAGAAAAACAGGCTTTGCAAAAAGCATAATAAATGAGAGGGAATAAAACATATACCGCTTCAGACTTTCAACGCTATCACTCCGGCACTATGCCCGCAGGCGAAATGCACTCCTTAGAGAAAGCATCTTTAGAAGACCCTTTTCTTGCAGATGCACTGGAAGGTTATATTTATGCAAATGCGGCTGAAGGTGATATCGCTGAGATGAAGGAGCGGCTGGATAAAAAAAATAAAAAGAAAGTGTTTTCTATTTTTTCTTTTGCACAAAACGGATGGTGGCGTATTGCTGCACTTTTTATTATTGTAGCGGGGGCCGGCTATTTCTTTTTCAGGATAAATGATAACACGAAAAATGTTCTCGCTAAAAATAACATAGAATCTTCAGCACAAAATAAAAGCGACATTAACCAACCAAAAAATGATAGCATAATTGCAAATGATATTTCCACTGAAAAGCAACTGGCAGATGCATTTGAACAGAGAGAAAATACACCAATAGATAATACACAAATAAAAAAGGAAGCTCCTGTTATCTTAGAGCAACAAAAAGCAAAAACAGCTCCCGCTTTGGTAAGTAAACCTAACACCGATTCAAACCATGATTATGTTTATAAAGAAGCGGAATACAAGGCAAAGGCTCCGGCAGAATATGTTTTAAAAGGGAAGGTTACAGATAATGAAGGCAAGGCAGTTGCTTTCGCAAGTATTAAAACTAAAACCGGCAATACACAAACTGTTACAGATACCGCAGGTCATTTTTTCTCCATTCCAGGGATAGCAGCATAGTTGCCAGGGCTTCTGCGACAGGCTATGTTTCAAAAAATTTTACACTTAAAAAAGATATTCAGCCCACTATAGAAATAGATAAAAAAGATGCCACCCTTAATGGAGCAGTTGTTACAGATATGGATAAGAATAAGAAAGGGGATGAAGACATTTCAGTAGTATTAAATGGCAGGGCATCCGGTGTTGCAATAACATTGGGAGCGCCTGAGCCTTCAGGAGGCATGGAAAAATTTAATCAATACATAAAAGAGAAATCTTTTCATTTGTACAATGAATCAGGAGATCATCTTAAGGGTGAAGTTTCGCTTTCGTTCTCAATAAGTAAAAAAGGCAGGCCGCAAAATATTAAAGTGCTTAAGTCACCTTGTGCAGCCTGTGCTGACGAAGCTATCAGGCTGCTTCAACTGGGTCCGGCATGGATAGGTAGAGAAAATGAACAGGGAACTGTGATTATAAAATTTTGACAAAAGCATAATATTCATTCATCTCCTTACCCTTATAATCTATTTAAATCCATAACAGTTTTCAAAAAATTTCCGGGGTTAGATTCTCACTGGCAAATTATATTGTCATATCTTGATAGCGTATTACAGACGGCGACTTTTTATATTACCAAACTAACTAATGATTTATGAAAAAAAATTACCTGCTATGTTGCTTTTCACTTCATTTCTTTTGCGCTTACACACAAACTTCAAACACAACTGTCAAAATATTTCGCCCTGATCTTTCCTTTACCTGCATTACAGTTGATTCAGCAAACCGTATATGGGCTGGCACTAATGGTAACGGATTTGTAAGAGTTATAAATGATAAGCCCGAGCAAATTAAAATTGCAGGCTTCAATTTTGGCGCAGTGAATATTAAGCACATGGCTGCGGATAAAGATAAAGGAGTATGGATAGCGCATGAAGGATATGGTTTTACTGTTACGCTTGGTGGAGTAAACTATGTAGATGCAAGTACTCCTTTAAAGAGAATACATTACGGATCGGTTAGCCGGCTTACTAATCTTTTTAAAGGGCTTCCCAGCCGCAGGGCAGAAAGCATAGCGGTAGATAAAAATGATAAAGTGTGGACTGCAAATTCCTATCATGAGCTTACCTCCCCCGGGGGAAATCCATCTAATATCATTAACCCTGGTGGCATGGGTTTTAAAACACCATCAATGCTAACTTTTGATACTATACCAACGGGCTTAGACCCTTATCCTGCTTATACTGTAAATACACCAATTAACCTATCAGCCGGCCTGCGTGTTTGCATTTCAGTGGGTGTTGATAACCTGCATAATGAGGTTTGGCTGGGTGGTGCATTCTATAATGCTTTGCCTGTATCACAGGGTTCACGTATAAGCCGGTGGAATTTAACAGGAACATATTTAGGACAGTTTGATGAAACAAATTCTCCATTGCCTTTAGGAAGTAATGGCAATGCAAGACCAATTGCCATTTACTTTGATAATGACGGAAATGGATGGGTGGGGTTCAACTTTGCTAAAGGATTCGCTGTAAAAACTGATACAGGATGGGACTATGTTGGTCTGCCGACTCTTTTACCTGCCGGTACTAATGTTAATCCAAATGCAATTGCAGGCAATAAAAAAGGTGAAGTGTTTATAGGAACTACTGCAGGCCTTTTAAAATACAGGGGGGTTGGCTCTTACACTTCAGACACTTCTTATATCTTATATACAACAGATGATGGCTTGCCAACAAATAATATTACAGGAGTTACTGTTGATAAAGGCGGGGTTGTTTGGATGGCCACTTCATCAGGCATTTGTAAAATGTTTACGGCTGATCTGATTATGTATAATCTCAAGCCAACATCCGGTTCGTTTATCACGGAAAGTGAAAACTCACGCAGAGTTGTTGCTCATTTTGGAGCAGGCATTGAAGAGGCAGATGACATTAGAATATCCGCTGACGGATCAAAAGCAACTTTATTTAAATGGCAGGGAAACAACCCGAATAATCTTAAGTTAAGAATAAAGGAAGACCCAAATGGAAATAATGCTGATGAGTATGGAAGTTTCTTTTTGAGATTCAGAGATCCTTTGGCGAATGATAGTATTAAAGTTCAATATACTCATCCCCGGTTTGTTGATGATTTGTACACCGTTTCAGCACCTGGAGGAAGGGTAGTAACATTAGAAGTAGTTGATACAACTGTTAACCCTGAATTGATAGTTCTATCAGAAAAGATCCGGTTTGTATTACCGCCGGTATTAATGCTTCATGGAGTTTGGTCAGATGGAAACGCCTTTAAAGAGATGAGAGATTACCTTCTAAGTAATGGTGTTTATAAATATAAAGACTTTGAGGTTTCAAATCCTTCTTATACTAATGATGTTTCTTTCGGGGAAAATAAAGATGTAGCGCTGTATGCAGCAAGAGACCTGATAGAAAAATGTGCCAATAATAAAATGTCAGTAGGAAAAGTGGATATAGTTGCGCATAGTATGGGTGGTATTTTAGCAAGGGTTTTTTTACAAAACGATTATTATGAAAACACTATTCATAAGCTCATTACTTTAAATACTCCACACTCAGGCTCACAGGGCGCAAATGTTATGATGAATAACCCTGTAGTTTTTAACTCCTTAAAATTCATAAACGGCAAAATAAAACAAATTGGTTTCGACCCTTCAAGGGGTGCTGCAGCAGACTTACAGGTAAACAGTAGCGGTATATTGCAATTACTAAATGGTCCCTCAAAAAATAATAATATTACTAATAATAAACTAGTGCCGGTACATGCTATTGTAACCAAAGATGAAAGTATAAAAAATAGTGAAATAAAATTGTGGTTAAAAGCAACAGCCTCCGATGCACTATCTCTTGCTTTTGGTAAAAAAACTCCTTATAAAACCGCTTTGCTGGTTCTTGTAAAAGAAATTGCAATACTCAATACCAAATGCTCTTCTGCTGAGTTAATACATACCTGCATGAAGAATAAATTATTTCATGATGACAACGATTGGATAGTGGCTGTAAAAAGCCAGGAAGGAGGTTTACCGGAATCAGCCATTACAAGATTTGATGGAATATGGCATATACAGGTGGAAAGTAACCAAAATGTGTTTTTCAGGGTGCATGAGCTTTTAAGAAAAAAAGATGATGATGATGCTTTTACTACTGCTGGTTACAAACCTCTGACACTTGAATATGATGGGTTACTTAACAGGTCCTCGTCAATTAGCGCTGAATCAATACATATTGCAAATCCTATAGCAGGCACTGTATTTACTGCGGGAGAAACAATTAATATTGATATTACCGGAAGCAGCAATATTAAAAACTTAATGTACCTCGCTGGTAATGCAAGTGTAGGCATTTCTTTGGAAGATACAACTCTGCAAAACCATGTATTTACCTATACAATTCCTTCTGATGCTGTGGGCAGGGTAAATATTTTTGCGATAGGATATGATAACAATGGAAAAGCTACAGCCGATTCAACATTTATAAATGTAGCACTACCAGGAGGCGTTAGTTTAGACAGCATTCGTGTGAGTGACAGAGATAATTTAAAAGTATTCCAGGGTGATAGCATTCCACTGAGGATAAAAGGATTTTATTCAGATACTGCAAGAGACATTTCGGTTATAGATAGCATCACATATAGCTTTCAGGAATTAAAGGCGGCTGCATCTTCTCCAAATTATATAAAAGGAATAACACCCGGTTATGAAGTTGTAGTCTTAACTTATAATGGTAAATCGGATACTATATATATTGAAGTAATAGAAAAACCAGCAGGCGCACCAGTAGTTCTGCCAATAACCCTTTCATCCTTTACAGGTAAATTTGAGCGCAACATAGTACAGCTCAACTGGACGACTGCACAAGAATTAAATAATCATCATTTTGAAATTGAAAGAAGTTCTGATGGTATTCATTTTGAAAATATAGGTGAGGTTCGTGCAAAAACATTCGCATCCGGCAATATCTATACTTTTAATGACCTTTCATTTAAACAAGGCTCTAACTTTTACAGGATTAGACAGGTTGATATTGATGGCCATTTTACCTTTACAGACATAGTGTTAATCAAAGTAACAGGTGATAAAATTTCTTCTCTCATTATATATCCTAACCCCGCTAAGAATAATTTCACTATTAGTTTAGGGAAAAATATGTCATCTGACTGGCAGATTAATATTTACAGCACAATGGGTCAGTTAATATCTGCCAAACACATGTTCCGGAATCAGCAACAAGCCAGTTTTAATATAAGTTATTTGCCAAAGGGTATTTATCACATTGTACTTAGAGAAAAGAATGGTACATTCATAAATTCCGGTAAAATAGTAAAACAATAATCAATAACACAAATCCATAATCATTAAAACACCACAATCCATGTGAGGTTTTCTATTTAATAAATAATATTCATAATTTTTCGTTTACCCGGGAGTAATACCTTTTTTTGATTGATAGATTTTTTATATCCGCTACTGTTTTAAGAAACATAGATATCACATTACATGCTTCCTTTATAAAGCAGGTAATGCGGTGTATATTCCTGCTGTGTATTATATTTTACAGTATAGATTTATCTGCCCAAACAGTTGCCAGCTTTACAATAAATAAACTCAATGGCTGTGTGCCATTAAGCAGTGTAAAT
>JBDSAQ010000124.1:0-3046 GCA_039922095.1 Ginsengibacter sp.
TACAATAATGCAAATAAAAATTTCAGGCAAAGAAAATGGGAAACTTAAAACTATTGTTTACGATCTCTTTGATGAGTATGATCCTGCAACAAAAATATCCTCAATGGCACGAACAACAGGCTATACCTGTAATGCAGCACTCCACATGATAATGAATAATATTTTTACTGCCAAAGGGGTATTTCCGCCTGAACTGGTAGGGAAAGATGAGGAATGTTTTAACAGCATTCTTCAATATCTCAAAGAAAGAAACATCGAATATAAAAAAACAGAATTTGCGTAATTTATTGTTTTAGTAAACGTAATATTTTTATCTCCTTTCCCTCTCCTATTTTTATTACGTAAATCCCTGATGGCATATTATTAATTAAGATCCTGTTTTTTGAAGACGTGAGAAGTTGTCTTTTTATTTCTCTCCCAACTGTATTGAATATTACCATTGTTTTGCCAATTAGCTCTACACTGTTTTTAGCCTCAATAATTATAAAATCTTTTGCCGGGTTTGGATATAAAGAAACAGCACTTTTAATTATAACAACGTTACCAGATGCCATAGGACCTTCCTCCGGGGAAGGACTGTTACAAGCCTGCGAATTTAAAAATGAATTTCTGGCATTGCCTGAGGCAAACATACTTCTCATTTTATTTTTTTGCCCTCTTGTAAACATGCTCATGCAATCATCATCTGTAAAATCCATAAAGTTCATAAACATATCTCCATTTGCATTTATTGAACAGGTGCTTACATGAGGAAATGCCGGACAGCCATTATTGTATGATCGCTGAGGTGGGGTATCATTAATCAGGTCGTCTCCGCATAGTGCATCTCCCCATAAATGCAGTAATCCAAGCCAGTGGCCTATTTCATGTGTCGCTGTCCTTCCTTTATTGAATGGAGCCCTCAAATTACCGGTTGTGCCAAATACATCATATTGAATTACAACCCCATCTTTGTCTGCAGGGCTTCCCGGTAAAGAAGAGTAGCCGAGACTTCCCCCGGATAAATTGCAAATCCAAATATTTAAGTACCGCTTTGAATCCCATGTATCATCTCCACCCGAAGCTGAAAATTTCATCTGGTCATTTGCAGACCAGCTTTTTGTTTTGATATTTTTACGGATAATCCCGGTTGTAGCCCTGCCTATGGGATCAGTTTTGGCTAAACAAAATATAATTCTTGCATCTGCTGAAAGCGAAGAAAAAACAGTTGGTATATTCCTGGTATTATTTAATTTTCGGTAATCCTTATTTAAGCTCTCTATTTGCGATATAACCTGTGCATCACTAATGTTTTGGATGTTATCATTATATAAAACATGGATCACAACCGGCACAGTAATAATTTCATCTGGCAAAGTATCTCTTGCTGATAAACTTTGCGTGGCTGATCTGCTGTATAAATTCGGTTTAAGTTGAGCCTCATTAGTCGCACATATCCGCTGCGCCTTGCAGGGAAATACTAAACAACATATCAATAAAGAATAAATAATTTTCATGACCTGCTAATAAAAAATTAAACATCAAATGATGTGATAATGAATATTACAGGCTAATCATATTCTAAGGATGATAAATACAAAGGATGGTGGAAGAAAAAATGTATTGAAACCAATGTTAAAATATACGGATGATACTATTTGAGTGTATTATACCGGTAACAGAGGTGTAGAGAGTGCAAATAAAATAAAAATTACTGAAACCTCAAAGCAAACGATGGTCTCTTTTACAAATCAGTTAACAAACAAACGCGTTGCGTTTACTATTTTTACACGTTTAAAAAATATTATAGCTTGAAGAATCTGTTTCTAATAGCCTTTATTGTATGTGTAGCTTCCTGCACATCAAATACTGATGACATAACTTTTGATGACTCAGTTTATACTAATACTTTGCCAGCTCCACAGCCCATTACATTTACAATAGATGCTGTATATCCACACGATAAACAAGCCTTTACCCAGGGTCTTGAATTTTATAATGATAAACTATATGAAGGTACAGGGGAACCTAATCAAAGTACCCTAAGAATTGTAGATATAAAATCAGGCATACCGGAAAAAAAATATCTTATTAAGGATTCAGCAATTTTCGGCGAAGGCATTACTATATTCAATAAAAAAATTTACCAGCTTACCTGGCAGAATAATAAAATATTTGTTTACAATTTAGATAATATTTTTAAGCCTGTTTCGGCTTTAACATGGCAATACGAGGGGTGGGGCCTTACGAACGACGGTTCTAAACTTATAATTAGCGATGGTACCGATAAGCTTTATTATGTATTACCGGATGACGAAAAAGGAAACATGAAGTTATTAAAGATATTATCTGTATCCGATAATAAAGGAAGGGTAGACAGCCTTAATGAACTAGAATATATAAACGGTTTTGTTTATGCAAACCGGTGGTACACTAATGATATTGTAAAGATAGATACTGCTAACGGCCATGTTGTTGGAAAAATAAATATGACAGGGCTGCTGCACCAATATGCACCAAATGATAAAATTAACGATGGAGATGTATTGAATGGAATTGCTTACAATAGTACTACTAAAAAGCTATACATCACAGGTAAAAACTGGCCCAAACTCTTTGAGATAAAATTGAATTAAAGGCCTCACCTAAATCGTCTCTTCAAAGGATGGAACTTAATAATCTCCCGTCCAGAGGTTTTTAGATTATCTACTAATAATATAAATAATTGAGCTGCATTTTTCTTTATTTTTTAAAGAATGATAATTGGAGATCAGTCCAACAGAAATGGCTTTTAATAAATTATTTTTTCCTGTTTTGTAGTTTTCACTAAGCATGCTTATATACACACTGTCGAACAACATTGGCTTTATAGATATTAATTTTAAATGATGGTCTAGTAATAAATTTATCATTGCGTTGGGCGAAAAATGATATAAATGCCTTGGCACATCATAAGCTGCCCAATATTGTTTATAAATACTTTCATCATAACTGGTATAGTTGGGAACAGCAATAAAAAGCCGGCCATTTGGCTTTAACAGCACTCTTAATTGATTTAAATATTCTT
>JBDSAQ010000125.1:0-8820 GCA_039922095.1 Ginsengibacter sp.
CACCATAGTTTTAACCGGAGGTACTTTATAAACTTTTTGAGGATCTGCAGCAAACATATATAAACTGTCATTTATCAGCTTATTTTCTATATCTGTGCTTTCACGCATATCATCTAAAAGCTTTACCAGTTCTACAATGTATCCGTTTACGGTTTTATAAAGCGTTTTAAAATCAAATGGCAGCAGATCCGCATTTGCCATCCGCAATGCCGTATGCCCGGCTGTTTTTGCCAAAGCTACGCCATACTCAAATCCAGGATCTTTGAACCTTACATAATTATCATAAGAATCATAAATGGAATGGTATTCTCCTCCATCATTTTCTCCTGCAAAACCAAAATTTAAAGATGGCACACCTACATGCTGAAGAAATGATGAGTAGTCGGAGCCTGAACCTAAAGCTTCAAGTGTTAAGCCATTTTTATCAAGCGCTTCTTTTTTTGTTTTACTGTTTAACGCATTAATTATTTTATATGACCTTGCCCTGTTGTAAACACTTATTTTTGTTTGAGGATCCATAATATTTTTGGTTACCTCTTCCACTATAGTTTCCAAAGTGTGAGATCCTGCGGCGTCCAGAAACCCTCTTCCGTTATCATCTGTATTTATATATACAACTCCTTTGTTTTGAAGTTCTGCAGTGTGATCTTCTGTCCATTCGGTTGAGCCAATTAAACCTGGTTCTTCGCCATCCCAGGCGCAATAGACTAAAGTGCGTTTTGGCCTCCATCCTGTTTTAGCAAGATTTCCTATAGACCTGGCCTCTCCCATTAAAGAGGCAAGCCCGCTTACAGGGTCATTAGCCCCGTTAACCCATGCATCATGATGGTTGCCTCTTATCACCCATTGGTCAGGATTTTCAGCACCTTTAATCATTGCAATAACATTATAAGCAGGTACAAGTTTCCAGTCGAAATCCAACTTTAAATGTACTGTGGCTTTCCCTGGGCCAACATGATAAGTAAAAGGTAATCCGCCCCGCCACTCAGGAGGAACTATAGGCCCGGTAAGCGCTTCCAGCAAGGGTTGTGCATCATGATAGCTTATAGGGAGCACAGGAATTTTTAAAAGGTTTGCCGCATCTTTTCTATCTAAACGCTTTGCATTTTTGGTTGCTCCAACATTAGGAGTTAAAGGATCGCCGGGATAAATTACCATATCCATTACTGATCCCCTCTGTACACCAAATTCACTTTTAAAAGCCCCTTTTGGATACACATCTCCCCGGGAATAACCATCATCCAAAGGATCAGAATAAATTATACACCCGATTGCGCCATGTTCCTGGGCTAATTTTGGTTTTATGCCACGCCATGAATGACCATACTTTGCAATTACGATTTTCCCTTTTACATCAATGCCCATTGTAGATAGCTTTTCATAATCACCGGGCAATCCATAGTTCACAAAAACCAATTCACCATTTACATCTCCATCAGCACTCCACGCATTGTAAGTAGGTAACTGACCCTGCTGACCTGATGTGGCATCTTCTTTTAAAGCAGGTTCTGATAAAAGGGCATGGTAACCAGATGGGATAGTTGCTTCTAAAATTCTTGTTTTAGGTACTGGAAATAGTACCATGTAAGTTTCTATTTTAGCATCCCAACCCCAATCTTTAAATTTTGATAAAATATATTCCGCAATTTCTTTCCCCCGTGCCGAACCAAGGTGGTGCGGCTTTGAGGATAATTCTTTTATGAACTCCCCTATTTCCTTACTGCTAAGCGACTGATCAAATTTAGATTCGAGTTGCAATTGGTTTACCGAACTTTCATCAGTAAAGCCAGTGATCTTATTTTGGCAAAAACCTATTACCGGAAAATAAAGAAAGAGAAATATTGTGAACTGCTTAATTTTTTTCATGCGCACAATTTAGCTTCTTTATTATTATTTTTTATAAAAGAGAAAATTTATACTTACAAATAATCAGCCTTATAATGATTCGATAAGCTAAGTAATTTATCAGGGGTTAATTGTCTGGAAAAGCGGGCTATTATGGGTTATAATTTACAGCATCAGGGAAGCTTTTAGTGCCAGGTAAAAAATCTTTATTAGAGTTTCTTGCTTTATCAGCCTTAACCTTATCCCAATATTTTTTTGCCACCATTAACATCCCGAAGCTTTCGCCGTCATGCTTTTCAAGATGTTTATGATGCATTTTATGAGCCCATCTTATTGACTTTACGTAGGCATTATTGCTGCGGGTAAAAAGTTTTATGCGCTGATGAATAATAACATCATGCACAATAAAATATGCAATCCCATACATCATAATACCGAAGCCAATTGCAGCAAGCCAATACATATTTTGTGTTACCCCGAAAGCAATGCACAGAATACTTGGAATTGAAAAAATGAGAAAAAAGGCATCATTTTTTTCAAAAACCCCGGGACCTTTTTTATGATGGTCTTCATGCAAATACCATAAAAATCCATGCATTATATATTTATGTGTGAGCCACGTAATTGCTTCCATTATAAAGAATGTAGAAAGCATTATTAAAATAAAAAGAAAGGTATGCATAACCAACTCATTAATATTTATCAGTTACTGTTCTGTAGGCCTCTATTTTCGGATAAGCAATTTTAAACCACGCTGTAAATTTTTGCGGATGGCTTTGTAATGAAGACTCAAGCTCATCAATTGATTTAAAACAATAATCTTTTACCTCAGATTTATTTATCTCTATAAGGCCATCATAATTTCCTATAAAAACATGATCAAACTCAAATTCAGTCAGGCCATTTTCGAAAGATGCTTTATAGGTAAAATCAAATGCTTTTTCCAGGTGTGTTGTAAAGCCCATTTCTTCTTTTAACCTTCTGCCGGCGGCGATATTGGTAGGCTCTCCGGGAGCAGGATGGCTACAGCATGCGTTAGACCACAATTCACCATTATGATATTTACCGGCGGCCCTTTGCTGCAATAACATTTCGCCTTTACTGTTAAAAATAAAAATGCTGAAAGCCCTGTGCAGCAAGCCTTTTTGATGAGCCTGCATTTTTTCCATTGTGCCCGTGGGCTCGTCAGCTTCATTCACTAAAATAACTTCTGTCACTGGTAAAATTTATGCTGCAAAAATAACTATATTAAATTAAGCTGGTGTTTTAGGCCAGCTCTCATAACAATTATGCCAGGCCATTAATTATACCTGCTGATTTCTTCCTTTAATAACTTTCTTGCAAAGTAAATTCTGCTCTTTATAGTACCTAAAGGTTCATCAAGCATTTTGGCAATTTCATGATATTTATATCCTTCAAAATATAATAAAAAAGGATTTTTGAAAATACCCGGGAGTTTATAAATTGATGCTTTGATCTCTTTTACTTTTAAATCACTTTCCGCCATATTCGTAATGGTATGCAGGCTATAATTTAAAAGAAAACTATTTTCAGAATTATCAGGCACTACATTTTGCCTGATCTTTTTTCTATAATCATTAATAAAAATATTACGCATGATAGTGTATAGCCATGCCTTAATATTAGTTCCGAAATTATATTTTTCTTTATTTATAAGTGCCCTGCAAAGGGTTTCCTGCAGCAAATCTTTGGCATCATCCTTATCACTTGTAAGTTTAAATGCATAGGGTTTTAAAAAATCGGTATTGCCTGAAAGAAGCTGGTTAAATTCAGGTGTGGACATATTATTATGTTTAACTTATTAATGTATAAAATTAAACAAAAAACTTAATTACAAAAAAACTTTTTGCGAAATAAACTCCCTGGGTTTTTATATTTAATTAACCCTCCTTCAAAATCCTAAAAGGCATCGGTCTATTTTTTTTAATATCTAAAACTCCAATTCTTTCGACGTGTTTTCCTTAAAATCGAATGGCCAGATTTAATCAGGAATGCAATAATTCTTAAAAGCTTCTTTTCATTTTCAAACATTTTGTTTCAATATCAAACACCTTCTCACTTTACACTTTACTTAGTGTAATTATTTTCAACACTTTATGCTTGGCATTTGTGTTGAAACTATATCGCAAATTATTTCGATGGATAAGGTTATTTCACAGAGTGTCATTAGAACAAGAAAGAATAAAAGCATATTTATTAGCGTGGCAATTGTTGTTGCCCTATGTGCAGCTATCTGGGTCGTTAGATCATTTATAAAATCTTCAATTAGTGCCGGCGAATTTACTACAGGTGTGATTGACAGAGGCAATGTTGAAAATACCCTAAACGCAAGCGGTGAAATATTACCTGAATTTGAAGGCATAATCACAAGCCCGATAAATGCCTCCTTACAAAGGGTAACAATTGATGTTGGCAGCCCGGTAAAAATCGGGCAGTCCATTCTTACGCTTGACAAATCAGCAGCGCAAACTGAATATGAGAAAGCAAAGTTTGAAGCAGAATCAAAAAATAATGACGTAAAAAAATTAAAGCTTCAGTTAGATAAAAGCTTCTACGATATAAAATCAAATAACGATATTAAGCAACTTCGTATCAATAGTCTTGAAGCAGATGTTGAAAATGCCAAACGTTTATTTAAGGCCGGCGGCGGTACAAGAGAGGATATTGAAAAGGCGGAACAGAATTTAAAAGTTGCAAAATTGGAAAAACAGCAATTGGAAAATGAAATAAAGAATAAGCAACAAACAATGCAGCTTGAAATAAAGGAAGCAGAAATCTCTTCTTCAATACAGCAAAACACATTGCATGAGCTGGAACGAAAACTTCAACTGGCGAATATCGTCGCAAGCCGCGATGGAGTGGTTACCTGGGTAAATAAAAATATTGGCGCTGCTGTTCGTGAAGGCGATCCGCTGGCACGTATTGCAAACCTCAGCAGTTTTAAAGTGCAGGGAAGTATCTCTGATAATTATCTTGACCAGTTGCACAACACAATGACCGCTATTATCCGTATCAACGAAACACAGGCAAGAGGAACGATAATGAATATCTCTCCCTCCATACAAAATGGTATTGTATCCTTTGATATACGGCTTGATGAACCTGGTAATAAATTATACCGGCCCAACATGAAAGTAGATGTATTCCTGGTTACCAATTCCAAATCAGGTGTGCTGAGAGCCCCTAATGGCGCAGCCTTTAAAGGAGCAACCTTACAGGACATTTTTGTAATAAAAAACGGGAAAGCTGAAAGGAGGACTGTTCATACAGGGTTAAGCAATTTTGATTATGTAGAAATTAAAGACCATGTACAGACCGGAGATATAATTATAACATCCGATATGAACACTTATAAAAATGTAAAAGAGATCACTATTAAGAATTGATCATGAATCTTAAATTTTTCACCATTATTATTTTTTTTCTGCCTGGCAGTATGGTGTATGCACAATCACCAGGCGATACACTATTGCTCTCTCTGCAGCAGGTAATAATAATGGCTAAAGAAAAATCTATTGCTTCAAAGCAGGCATCAACTATAAAGCAAACGCGATATTGGGAATACCTTACTTATAAATCTAATTACCATCCGCAATTATCATTAGACGGAACTTTACCGGGCTATAATAAAACATTTTTAGAAGTTTTGCAACCTGATGGAACCATTCAATTTCAATCTATCCATAATAATAACTCTTCTTTGAATCTTTCATTCAGCCAAAGTATTGCAGCCACAGGGGGAACTGTTTTTGGGACTACACAACTGCAACGCTTTGATGATTTTGACAGGAAGAATACGCTGTATAATGGTTTGCCTTTTGGTATAGGTTATAGCCAGCCTCTATTCAGGTTTAATAATTTAAAATGGGAACAAAAAATTCAACCGCTTAAATATGATGAAAGCAGGCAGGCGTTTATTGAATCTATGGAGGATATTGCCATAAGAGCTAATGGATATTTTTTTGATCTGCTTTTAGCGCAGGTAAATTATCATATTGCAGAAACAAATCTTGGCAATACTAAAAAAATATTGCTTGTCGCAAATGAAAAATATAATTTAGGCAAGATATCAAGAAATGAGATTTTACAATTACAGTTGGAACAATTAAAAGCAGAAAAATCAGCAGGTATTGCCAAACGGGATATGGAGATTGCCACACTTAATCTCAGGTCGTACACAGGATTAAAAGAAACTGAAAAAATAGCATTGTCGTTGCCTGCTGCCACAATAAACATGCAGGTGGCAACTGATAAAGTTTTATCAGAAGCTTACCAAAACAGAAGCGATGCAATAGGTTTTGCAAGGCGCATTGCAGAAGCAAAAAGAGATGTATCAAAAGCCAAAGGCGATAATGGATTAAATGCCGCATTAACTGCCCAGCTTGGTTTTTCAAAAAGCGCTACTACAATATCCAAAGTATATCAATCGCCAAAAGATCAACAACAGTTTGAGCTCACATTTACTATTCCTATTTTAGACTGGGGACGGTCACGATCAAGAGAAAAAACCGCTGAGGCAAATCTTCAGTTTACGGAGTATGCCGTGGAGCAGGATAAGCAAATCTTTACGCAGGAAATAGTGACCCAGATCACTCTATTTGAACTAATGAAACAGCAGCTGATACTTACTGCACAAGCCGATAGCATTGCATCTGAAAAATATCAAATAGCGAAAGAACGGTATGTGTTGGGAAATTTAAGCATTACCGATCTGAGCATTGCCTTCCAGGAAAATGACCAGGCAAAAAGGGATTACATATCTGCCCTGCGTGATTTATGGGGAGCTTACTATCAAATAAGATATTTGTCACTCTACGATTTTGAAACAAATCAAAAAATCACTTATAAATAATCATTAAATAAAATAAAAATATGATACGGTTACAGAATATCGAAAAAGTTTACCAGACCGAAACAATTGAAACATTAGCACTCAATAAGATCAATTTAAATATTGACAAAGGCGAGTTTATTTCAATTATGGGGCCCTCAGGGTGTGGTAAAAGTACATTGCTAAACATCATCGGGTTACTGGATGCACCCACAAAAGGAGATGTACAGATTGATAAACAAACTACTCTTGATCTGTCTAACAATCAGCTGGCGCATTTTAGAAATAAGAAGCTTGGCTTTATATTCCAGAGCTACCATCTTATAAATGATCTGCGGGTTTTAGATAATGTAGAGTTGCCCTTACTTTATCGCAAGTGCACTGCAAAAGAAAGAAAAGAACTGGCAACCGCTGCTTTGGCAAAAGTAGGGCTAAGCAATAGGGTAAAACATTTTCCTACGCAATTATCGGGCGGCCAAAAACAGCGTGTAGCTATCGCAAGAGCCATTGTGGGCCAGCCTGAGATCATACTTGCAGATGAGCCTACAGGCAACCTTGATAGCTCAATGGGCAATGAGATCATAGACATACTGCTTCATTTAAATAAAAAAGAAAATACAACAATTGTAATGGTTACCCATGATGAAAACATGGCGAAAAAAACGCACCGGTTAATGCGGTTGTTTGATGGCAGCCAGGTGAGCTAATCTTGTCTGAACCATGATTTATAGGATTTATTGGATTAAAAGGATATTGACAGAAACTTAAAACATATTACTTAGAACTTACAACTTTCGGTTATGCTTAAAAATTATTTCAAAATAGCAATCGCAGTTTTAAAGAGAAGAAAGTTTTTCACTTTCATAAGTTTGTTTGGTATAAGCTTTACGCTTACCATACTCATAGTTTTAACTGCGTTCATAGATAAAGTAGTCAACGATAATTATCCTGACAAAAAAAGAGACAGATCATTATATATAAATTCGCTGGAGGAAAAAGGGAAGACCTACATGAATTCAGGATCTTTATCATTTTATTTTTTAAATCATTATGCAAGGAGCCTCAAGACGCCTGTTAAAGTAGCTATCTCTTCTGCGTTTAGTGGCACCAACACTTATATCAATAATAAAAAAATTGCGATCAATTTTAAATATACCAATGCTGATTTCTGGGATGTATTGGATTATGAATTTTTGGAAGGCAAGCCTTTTACCAAACAACAAATAGATAATGGAGAACATGTTGTTGTGATATCGGCGGATACTAAAAGAGATTATTTTGGTGATATGCCCTCAGTAGTTGGAAAATATATCGAGGCTGACAACATACAATACAGGGTTAGCGGTGTAGTGAAAAATGTGCCCATCACTTTGTATATGCTATACAGTGATATTTATCTTCCTTATACCATTTCAAAAACGGATTACAATGACAAAAGTTATCGCGGTAATTATACAGGAATATTGCTGGCCGCTTCAAAAGCTGATGTACCGAAAATGCAGCAGGAGTACGAACAGATGATACGAAGGATACCAATGGAAAGTAAAGACTATGATAGAATATATAGTCATGCCGACACCTTTATCAGGGGTTATGTAAGTACCGGCAATGAAGAAAGATCAGGCCTCACTTATGCCCTGGTTGCAATAAGCATATTTGTTATTTTGGTTATGTTATTGCCTACGCTGAACCTCGTCAATATTAATGTAACACGCATTATGGAACGTTCTTCAGAGATTGGTGTACGCAAGGCATTTGGGGCATCTTCTAAAACATTGGTTTACCAGTTTATTGTAGAAAATCTTATTCTTACAACATTAGGAGGATTAATAGGGGTTATTTTGTCGGCTATTATTCTGCAGATTATTAACAGTGCCCACCTTATAGCTAACCTGGAACTGACCTTAAATTTTACGGTATTATTTATCGGCCTGTTAACTTGTTTGGTCTTTGGTTTATTATCGGGTGTATATCCTGCCTGGCGTATGTCCAGGCTACAGGTAGTAACCGCTTTAAAAGCACAATAAAAATCAATTCACTACTTAATCAACATTTATGTTTAAGCATTTATTTATATTGATCTGGAATAAAAAAAAGCAAAATCTTTTATTGATGTCAGAGAT
>JBDSAQ010000126.1:0-3611 GCA_039922095.1 Ginsengibacter sp.
GGCAACAAACTGTTGAATAATCGAAAGGTAAGTGGATTTGGTTTTTGGGTTCAATACACCCCGGCCTAATTCCCGTCTCAGGGATTCTTCTATAAAGTTCCGGTCCGACTGCATTTCAGGGATAATTGGTTCAATGCCATTGTCGTGAAGTTTATCTTTATAAAAATCTAATTCCATAGTATAGATTGTACCAAGTAACCCAACTTTTTTCAGTTTCTTTTGGTGAATTGCTTTTGCTGTCACTTCAATAATATGTATAAGTGGCAATTGAACTCGTTCTGCCACCCGGTCTGCAACAATGTGTGCAGTATTTGCACATAATACTATACCTTCTGCGCCTGCTTTTTTAAGATTTTCAGCTGCATTGGCTAATAACTCAAAGGTTGAATCCCAATCATATTCTGAGTTGTACTTTTGAAAATTATTGAAGTTGACAGAGTAAATTAAACATTCTGAAAAGTTAAGTCCACCCAATTCCTCATTAATACCCTGGTTTATATAACGATAATAATCTAATGTAGATGCCCAGCTAATACCACCTACAAGTCCGAGTATTTTCATATATTTTTTGATATTTACAAATTAAAAAGTACAAATGTCATTTTTAAAAACCGAGAGAGAAACTCGGGCATGCCGCCAGTGGCATTACTTTTCCTTTTCTATTCCTGAAGCCACATTTACCACATCTCCAAATATCATAAATAAATTCTGCACATCATCAATCTGTTGAAATCCCTGCAAAAGATCTCAGGATAATTGCAGATTCAGGATTCTTGTAGAGGTAGTATTAATCCCATGCATTTTACATGCAATATGGTAATTCTAATAATAATACCAGGGATGAATTTTGGTCGCAAAAAAACCTCACAGGTTTTATACCAGTGAGGTTTGAAATATATGAGGTAAACATAAATATTCTTATAGCGAATTAATTGCCGCTCTTTACCCTGCTTTGCTCATCGCCAGCGCCACCATTTTTTCTGCGTGCCTCGGGTATATTTTTTTTGCCAAAGCGGTAACTGAAATTAATATTATACTGTCGGTTTATTCTCCTGCTGGCAACGTTAACATTTACATCACTATATTTTACTATACCTGTAAATTGCCTGGTATTAAAAATATCGTCTACACCAAATTTGATGTTGCCTTTGGTCTTTAAAACCTGCTTGGTAAACGCAGCATTAAGAGCGCCCATTCCTTTAGCCTGCAGCAAACCATGAAGCATTGCGCTATTATACCATCCGCTTAATTCGGCTGCCCATCCTTTACTAATTGTAAACCTATTACTTATATTGCCTGTAAAGCTTGTGTATTGTATGTCTACAGCATCATTCTGATAAATGCCTTTATAGCGGTTGTTATAAACGTTCGTATGAATATTGGTATTCCACCATTTGGCTAAAGGTATATTTATCATTACAGCTACACCATATTGCTTCATGCTGCTGAAATTTTCCCTCGTTAAGAAGGTAGCCCTTTTTTGGGTATCCTGCTTTAGTAATTCAGTGATAATATCGTTGGTTTGGGTGTAGTTAAGTGTTGTGGTAAGAACCCTTTTGAAGGTATGGCTTACTTCTATGTTATTAGTAAACTGCGGTTGAAGATAAGGGTTGCCTTGTTCGTAAGTAAGTGAATCTAAAAAGAAGATAAAGGGGTTTAGATCCTGGTAATTAGGACGGGAAACTCTTTTGCTATAACTTAAGTTAAACTGGTTTTTATCACTTGCATTATAAGCTATTCCAACATTTGGAAACAGGTTTGTATAATTACGTCTAAAGTTGGAATCATTTTTTAGTTGATGTCCCTTAGCTATAGTGTTTTCCATACGCAGCCCGCCTGAAAGCTCCCATTTCTTTATTGTTTTAGTAAGAATTGTATAAGCAGCATTTATATTTTCATCATAAATAAAATGATTGCTCCTGCTATCGGGCATAAAGCCGTTGCCATTATTTCTGGAGTAATCAACTATATTATCTGTATTTACAAAGCTGCTTTTTACGCCAGCTTCAAGCTTTAAGCCTTTTTTAAATGGATGCACATAATCTGCCTTGGCACTATAAATATTTATAACAGATGGGATAGAACCCTGTAATATAATATCGTTACCATTCTTTAAATTGTCAGCATCAAAACTTTGGGTGATGAGCTCGTTATCACTTTTATTGTTATAGTGTATATAATCAAAATCAGCAGTTAGCTCCCTGCCGGTTGAGTCATATGTATGTTTGTAATTGAAGTTAGAAGATAAGTTTGTTGAAGACCTTCCATTATTACCAAGAGAATATAATTTATAAAGTACTTTACCTGAATTATCTCTTATGTATGAATCACCAAAAGGGTCCTGGGTGTTATCATTAAAATTAGCATTAACTACAAACCCTGCAACATCCTTTTTGGAAAAATAATAATCAAGTCCTGCTTTACCTCCATTATACTCTCCTTTATAATGTGTAATTGTATTTTGATCGGCAATAGATGAAATAGTTGTTTTATCACCCTGATAAAAACGACGCTTAATAGTTAAATTGTTATAACCTTCATAAGCGCCCCCATAATAACTTCCGAAAAGATTTAGTTTGTTATTGCGATAATTAAGATTTATTCCCCCATTTGTGCTTCCATAAACCCGGCTGTTGTAGCCAATATTAGCACTTCCATTCATTCCTTTAATTACACCTTTCTTTGTTTTAATATTAATGATGCCTGAGTTACCTGCTGCATCGTATTTTGCGGGTGGATTAGTCATTATTTCAATTTGGCTAAGGTTTGTACTCTGCATATTTTTTAAATAAGCTGCAAGGTCTGGCCCGCTCATGTAAGTAGGTTTGCCATCAATTAATATCATTACACCCTGTTTTCCTTTAAGGCTTATATTACCGTCGTTATCAACAGTTACTCCGGGTGATTTTTCTAAAAGTTCTAAAACGTTTAGACCTATATTAGTTGGCGAAGCATCTACATTAATAACTGTTTTACCTGCTTTTTGTTCTATTAAAGGTCTATTAGAGTTGACCTTTACCGTTGATAAGGATTTTATGGAGGGAACCAGGAGGAAGGGTTTCAATACAATTTTTTTATCAGCCTCAGAAACTTCAACAACCTGTGAAGAGCTGGAGTTTCCTACTGCGGAAATTGAAACTATATATTTTCCATTTGGCAAATTTTCAAAACTAAATCTGCCCATTTTGTCTGAGAGTGTTAGTTTTATTTTTGAGGAATCTATTGCTTTTATCAATGATGCAGTTGCATTTTCAATAGTTTTATTCTTGCTGTCAGCAACAGTTCCTTCAATTTTTCCAGTATTCACCTGGGCAAAACATAGATGTAAAGTAGCTGATAGTAAGAGAGTTGTGATTGTTAAGAAATGTTTCATAAATTTTATTTTAGTACTTTATATTATTGATTACATAATAAAACTAAGTACTTTGTATTGCATAGAACAATATTTTATGTAGAACTGTACAAATTAATGATGAATGGTTCTAAATGAGTTTATTTTAAAAAAATATTCAGATGATATTAAGGAGCAAAATGAACTGAAAAGCCAAACGCAATTTGTACTTTGTTTCGAAAAATGACTCATCAGATCACGAGGTAAAGCTCAAAATCTT
>JBDSAQ010000127.1:0-3308 GCA_039922095.1 Ginsengibacter sp.
GGAAGATAAGATGATCACCGGGTTATCCGTTTATAATTTTGAAAAAAAAAATGATGAAGATAATGTGGCCAAAACACTTAGAAAGATCTTTGATGAGCAATACTTATTGAAAGAAGAATTTAATGAGATATTTATTTCCTGCGCATTTGATGAAAGCATACTTACCCCGAAACTTTATTATAATGCAAACCAAAGTAATGATAATTTAAATTTAATGTATGGCGATTTACACCCCGGAGTTGTATTAACAGACCATGTTGCAGAAAGAAATTTATACAATGTTTATCGCATCACTAATGATATTCACAAGGTTATAACTAACCAGTATAAGTCAGTAACATTTTTTCATCAATATTCTTTACTCATAAGAAAATTACAACCAGCAGGCAATATATTAAAGCTGATATTCTATAATAGCAAAATAGTTATCAGTTTGCAAAAAGCAGGTAAGCTGCAAATAATACAGGCCTTCAAATATATAACTGCAAACGATGCTGTGTATCATATGCTGAATGTATGTACCCGGTTCGATGCTAAAGATGTAAGTGTTCAGTTAGGCGGTATGATTGAAAAAGATTCAACTTTGTTTACTGAGATACAAAAATATTTTTTAACCACAACCTTTTCTGATCTCCCGGGAGGGCTTTTATACACGGATGAAATAAAAGAATTTCCAACCCATTTTTTCAGTCATTTATTTGCCTTTGCCTTATGCGTATAATCAGCGGCACACATGGGGGAAGAAAAATATCTCCCCCTGCCCAAATGCCTTATACAAGACCCACTACAGATATTGCCAGGGAAGGGCTCTTTAATATAATTGAAAATAACCTTGACATCACTTTCCTTAAAACCCTGGACTTGTTTGGAGGCACAGGTTCTATTAGCTACGAATTAGCATCAAGAGGATCTGAAGATGTTACTATAGTGGAGAAGGACAAAACAATGTTTGAATTTATAAAAAAAACTGCCGGAGATTTAAATTTTAAAAACTTTAAAGCTATCAAAAAAGATGTGTTTAAATACTTAGATCAGTGCCCGGAAACATTTGATCTGATTTTTGCAGGACCTCCATATGCACTAAAATCTATAGACGATATCCCTAAAAAGATAATTGAAAATAACCTCCTGAATAATAAGGGTTGGTTTATTTTAGAACATACATCTGCAAATAATTATAAAGATTTCCCCTTATACAAAACTCAAAGAAATTATGGGTCCACCATATTTTCTATCTTCATACAAATCTAATATATATGGAATCATACTTTATAACTGGCATAGGTACTGATGTAGGCAAAACGGTAATATCAGCCATTATTGCAGAAGCATTACACGCAGATTACTGGAAGCCTGTACAGGCAGGCGATGAAGGGGGGACAGATTCAGAATGGATAAAAGAAATGCTTACCAATAAAATAAGTGTAATTCATAATGAATGTTATAAATTAAAATTGCCCGCATCTCCCCATATTGCAGCGCATGAAGAGGGGATTGAAATATCATTGGATAAAATTGCAGATGAAAAACCCGTAACAGGTAATGTACTTATAATTGAAGGAGCCGGCGGAATTATGGTTCCTCTTAACAGGAACGAATTTGTAATTGATCTCATAAAAAAACTGGATGCCACTGTTATAATAGTTAGTAAAAATTACCTGGGCAGCATAAACCATTCATTGCTTACTGCAAAGGTTTTAACTGAAAATAAAATAAAGGTTCTGGGATGGATTTTTAATGATAATTATCTTGATTATGAAGCTGAAATTACTGATTGGAGTGGTTTCCCATGGATTGCTTCGGTAAGAAACCTGCCTGAGATAAATAAAGATGTTATTCATGTGCAATCTGTAAAAATGAAAGAGCATCTTAATTTATTTTTATGACGAAGGCAGCATTAAGAAAGATATACAAAGAAAAACGAGAACTGATTTCTCCCCTTGAAAAATCCAAATTAACGGATCTGCTGCTGATTAATTTTCAAAAAATACAATTGCCTTTTATCAGGTGTGTACACACTTATATGGCCATGCATAGTAAAAATGAAATTGATACACAACAAATAACCCGGTATCTCAAATTTCGTAATCCCGGTTTAATAATTTGTGTTCCAAAAATAAATATTACAACATTGCAAATGGAGAATATTATTTACACAGAAGATACCGGGATGATTATAAATAACTTCGGAATTGAAGAACCACTAACCGGAGACAAAATAAATGCAGGCCATATTGACCTGGTTTTGACTCCACTGCTCACTTTCGATAAAAAAGGATTCAGAGTTGGATTCGGCAAAGGATTTTATGATAAATTTTTTACTCAATGCAGAAGTGATGTAATAAAAACAGGATTAAGTTTTTTTGAACCAACTGAAATTATAGAAGACACCAATCAATTTGATATACCTTTAAACTACTGTGTAACACCAAAAAATATTTATAAATTTTAATATTTATCTGAGAATATAATTTCAACTATTAATTTCTTAATGCTCAGGAGCTTTAGATTTATATTATTCCCGTTTTCTGTTTTGTATGGAAGCATTATTTCGTTCAGGAACTGGCTGTACGATAAAAATATTTTAAAATCAAGCTCCTTCAATTTTCCAATAATTTGTGTAGGTAACCTTGCTGTGGGTGGCACAGGTAAAACCCCTATGGTTGAGTACCTCATAAGAATGTTGAAAGATGAATATAACGTTGCAACTTTAAGCAGGGGTTATAAAAGAAAAACGGCCGGCTTTGCAATAGCCAATGAAAACACCACTGCGCTTGATATTGGTGATGAACCGATGCAGTTCCATAAAAAATTTCCTGATGTTACGGTGGGTGTGGCCGAAGAAAGATTAGTGGCTATACCACAATTGCTCCATGCCAGGCCAGCCACTCAGGTAATTATTTTAGATGATGCCTTGCAACACAGGCAGGTAAGAGCGGGCCTTAATATTTTATTGACTGAATTTAAAAACCTGTATACAAGGGATTTTATTTTACCAGCCGGGGACTTACGTGATGTACAAAGCAGCAGCAAAAGAGCAGATATAATAATAGTTACCAAATGTAAATCACATATTAGTGAAGATGAAAAAGAGAAAGTTATAGCGGAGATACACCCCTTACCCAACCAACATATTTTTTTTACCAAGATCCAATATAACAGTCCATATCATTTGTTTACCCAGGAGCAAAAATTTTTAAATCCTGAAACACATATCCTGCTTATATGTGGAATTGCTAATCCAAAACCAATAAAAGAAGTGTTGAATACTTATTCATCAACCTATGACATGATGGTTTTTAATGATC
>JBDSAQ010000128.1:0-23947 GCA_039922095.1 Ginsengibacter sp.
AGCTGCCATTTTCCTGCATTCTTCTGCGCATGCTTTACATGCTTCTGCACATTCCCGGCAATGCTCTGTCTGGTGCTTGCTGCATTCATCTGCACATGCTTCGCAAATATCTGCGCATATACGGCAAATGTCTTTTGCTTTGTCGCTGCCTAAGCTCATAATCTGTGCTGCTGCATAACAGATAGCTGCACATTCCATGTCTGACTGAATGCACTTTGCCATCATTTTTACATCTTCTTCCTGTGTGCATGAGGATGCACAATGATTACATATTGCAGCGCATTTCAAACATGCTTCTATGCAAGTTTTGTACGTGTGATAGCCTGCCATAATGATAAATTTTAAAAAATTAAAAATGTAAGTTCCAAGTTGCTTTTATTTAAGCAGTTTTAATTTCACAAAAGTCATACCCTAATGGTATAGTTTTTTTCAGAGTAGCTTATTATTAATATTCTTGTATAGAAAATTTGGGTTTTTTTGCAAGGTTGGCTTTGTGTCAGTATTTCCGTGCTTGCAAATGTGCCGGAATGTGCGGTGGGTTGGGAGGTTTCCCAAGTCCTGCCACAAAGTGAACGCGTCTAAACTGATGCGTTAGTTCACGAATAGGCGCAGGGGCAGATGGTCCTCTAATGGTATATAAGGCATACTTTTTTTAAAATAATTATTTTCAAACTGCAGTTACTTATGCTCTGAATTATTTCCTGCATTCGTTATAAACGTACTGCAATTGATGCACTGAAATTTCTTCCATCAGATGGCCATACTCCAGGCCCGGGATAAAAAGTTGGCCGCTTGGTAAAGTATTGTTTGTTGGTAACGTTGCTGACATTGATCCTTGCTTCCAGGTTTTTCGAAAACCGGAAAGAAGCGTTCATATCTAATATTCCATAAGAAGGCACAATACCCACTGCACCCGTTGTCTTAAGTGGCTCAACGGTGTTCAAAGCATCCGCAAAAGTTTTTCCAGTATAACTATACAAAACTGAGAAGCTTGCTTTTTTATACCTTATGGAACTACCATTACGGGTAATGTTATCCGGAGCACTTTCAACTTTATTACCAGTAACTTCTACATTTGAATTCCCTGATTTTATATTGCCATTGGTATATCGGGCATGCATAAAAGCTGTTGATGTAAAAACAGAAAAGATCATCTTATTAGCTATCAGCCAATCACCTTGCATAAATATTTCGGCGCCTTTTGTAAGGGAATTTCCGATGTTAGTTCTGTAAGTATAGAAAGCTCCTGCATTATCTGTTTGGGCAAGTGTACCAAAGCGGTTGTCGTACTGCATCAGAAAGGTATTGATATCCCATCGCAAAAATTTCCAGTTACCCCTGAATCCAAACTCGGCATTATACCCTTTGGCATCTTTGATTTTCGGATCAACCTTTTCAAATAAAGAAGCAGGTATAATATCTTTAAAGAGCATTGGCCGGTAAGCCTCTGACCAACCTCCATAAAATTCCATGCTCTTGTAAAACGAGTAAGAAATATTTGCACCCAATAAAGGAAACCGATGTTTAATAGTAACGGGAATATCATTCTCCGGATAATAAACAATTGTTCCACTCATATCCGTTCGCCCCATTTCCACTCTTGCCCCTATATTAGCTGACAAATTTTTAAGCAATTGAAATTTATTCTCAGCAAACAATGCTACGTTATGTGTTTTAAAATGCATATCCCGTCCCCATAAAGGCTCTGTAAGTGTAAGATCGTAATCACTTCCAGTAGTGCCTTTACCCAATTGTGTTCTGTGCAAATCATTATTCATGTATTGTATACCTGCTGCTAATGAGCTTGTTTGCTTGCCCAAAGAATATTGCTGTAATAACCGCAGTTCGGCTGTGTAGCTGTTAAACCGGTCAATATCTACCTGCCTGCTATTGTATTGAAGAGTAATAGAATTTATAGTGTCTGCAACATTTGTAGGTTTATCAAATTGTACACTATTTCTTCTTCCCAAAACAGCCGATGTAGTTAATTGCAATTTGGTTTGAGATGCGATCTGCCAGTTTAATGTTACAGCAGGAACATGAATATCAGGGCTGAAATAATTACGTGAACGGGTAGCTTGTGTTGGATCTGCATAAAACATATTATCAGTAAGCGGTCCGGGAATTCGGTAAAGATATTTAGAACGTGCCCATTCCATCCGTATGGAGATCCTGGCAGACTCATATGTCACATTAATGTCTTCAGCTTCAGAATTTGTATGTTCATTATCCCGATAACCATCTCTTGACTTTTTGTGTATATAAGCATAGTATTTAAATTTCCCCATCTTTCCCCCAATAGCATTATAAGTGCTTAATAAATTAAAAGAACCGGCTGTGTTGATACTTTCAAAACTGAATGGCCGGGTGGTATCGCCCTGCTTTGTTACATAATTCAGCATACCGCCAAACTGAGCACCATATTGAAGTGAGCCGGTTCCTCTCACTAACTCAATACGGCCAATACTCTCTAATGGCATACTATAATGACTGGCAGGGTAACCATACATATCTGAATTGGTAATAATGCCATCCTTACGGATGTTGAACTCCCAGCCTCTGTGCGGATCAAGGCCTCTTGACGCAATATTTATCTGGTTGCCGGAGCCATCCATATCGTACACAAATACACCTGGTATTTTTGCAAAAACCTGGCGGCCTGTTTTATTAGTTATGTCGGCAGGCAGTTGTGCCAGTTCTATCATTTCGGTTTTTTTACCGGCAAAAATATAAGTGCCTTGCACTTGAGGCAGTTGCTTAAGGATATTCTGATTTAAATAAGAAATTATAATAACACTATCCAATAAGCGTGAATTCAAAATTGTGTCCTGTTTACTCGCAGGTTTCTGCGCCGTGGCTGTTATATAAAAAGTCAGTAAAAACAAAATCGCTTTAGCTATTTTCATGATTACAATTCTTTATATTATTTTTTAATAACCTAAGAGCGTCAGTATAAGAATTACAACGCCGGTAAACGATACTAATTCTAAAAAATTATTCAGCTCCATCCGTTCTGGCTCTTTGTATGGCATAATCACCAATATTCTTAGCCTGCCGAAGGGCAGACTTCCCGGAATGAAAACAATACTTCAGCAGAAAGTATTTACTTAAAGATGAAATGATACTCCTGCGCTTATCAGGTAATCAGCAAAAGCTGCATCGCCCTGCACATGCACTTTGGTGTCATTGGTGCGGCGCTTATCCGAATCGCTTTGTGTACGGTTTCTTTTCAAGGCAAAAGGAACAGCAAGATTTAAGCTGGCTTTTTTAGTGACCAATGTGACAGAAGGCTCTGCAGATATGATATAGCCTGGCCTTCTGAAACCACGGCTGCCCCCGATCAAATCTTTTGAAGGAAGCCCTTCCACACGAATGCCTCCTGAAAAAGTAAACTGACCGGCCATGTAGCTCACTCCGGCCCTGGTCATAAACAAATCAGGCACACTCATTACATCTGTATTGTATTTTTTTGCAGAAACTGATGCTATTCCTCCTCTTGTAGTGGAAGTGCCATTTGTTTCCCGTGGATTACTTAGATAGAAAAAGCTGCCGTATACTCCAACTTCATGGGTGAAATTGTAAAAGGCGTTTACTTCCAGAGTTATTCCCGTACCGCCATCACCGGGTTGAATGGATTGATCAACGGGGCCATAAGAACTGGAATCTGCTTTTTTATAAAAATAATCGGAATAATCATAAGCGCCTGTTGGCAATTTTATTCCGAGGCCAATTTGCAAATTTCCTTTGTGTGATGTTTTTGGATCGAACATCCACCTATATGCCGAAAACCTTGCATCCCCAATACCAAAGGAGTGGGTGGAATGCCTTGTTTTGCCATCATGCTCATATAGAGAACTCCGTTTAAAAGACATAACAGGCAATGTCATTGCAAGCGACCATCTTTGGTTAATAGTTTTCGTTGCAGTAATATCCAGTTCATAAGAGTTATTAATTACATTGCTAGCTTCTTCAATCCGCTGTTTTTGTTCTTCAGTACCAACAAAATGTTTGTATGATTTAAAATAGCGGTTGTTCAAATTCATTTCCCATCCTTTTTCATCGGCAGGGCGGCTGCAAATACCTGCCATGCCTTTAATAGCTACACAACCTTGTGCGCTTACATTATTTGAGAATACTATTAGTATTAATGCACTAAATAAAATTGATAATATTTTTTTCATAACAGTTGTTTTGAATCCTCATTTAAAATTTAATGAAGATGAGTTTTAAATTATTTTTCCATTTTAAGACGATTCACCACTAAATCGCCAACCTTTTTTCCATATTCAGTACTTATTACACAAGAGTAATGAAGGTGAATGCCGCCATAAAACCTTGCCCAGTTGTTTTCGTCTGCAGCCTGCCTGAAAGATGTATAAGAGCGGCTCTTAATACCGAATTCCATTTCGGAGCTGTCGGTGTATGCAAAGCCATCACCAAACACACTGGTAAGCACCTCTGCAGCAGCAGCAGAACAAGTGGAGTGCCCACAGGTATATTCAGGAAATGGCGGTGTTTGAAGATATGGTTGCCAATTGGCATCAAAATATTTATTTATAATAGTTTCCGGCCGGGCTGTATTGTATTTATATTTTGCATCCCAGCACTGTATAAAAGCCTCAAATAAAGCAATACTGGTTTTTGCATAGGCATACACAGTTGTTGCGAAATCAGCCTTTGCCGTTTTAGCAGCAATGCCAATAATACTCATCCAGTGGCCCGGTGGCGAAAACTTTTTTGTACCATACATAAGATGCCCCGATACATTTAATTTGAAGGGATTATCATCCCAAAAATCCGCTATGTGCTTTTGCTCCGGGGTAAGATTCTCAATGGCATGCTTTGAAAGCATAACCTGTTTATAATAATCACCGGAGGTATCTTTTACATTGTACTTATAAGGCGGAGGAGGCGTAAACTGAGAAGCACTGTCCATTACAAGCGGCCTTATTTTGTTCCAATGAGGTTCCATAGCAGATGTATATGCAGGCGGGGTAGGCACCCACCGGCCATCTTCATCAGTTACAGTATATCTTTCAGCACTTCTTGTTTGTGCATAATTATCCTTTTTTGACCATTTGAGTATAGCCGAAGCAACTGTATCAGCGAACTCAACTGAATTATTAAATAATTCATCGGGCATACCCTGGTCGTGAGCGTTGAATTTTAAACTATCAACATATTCCTGCATGCTTCCTTCGGGAAAAGTAACGGACTCACCCAGCTTGCAGAATGCGAGTAAAGATGCAAATTCATAATTCAGTTTTTTGCCAGCAACTGGTTTAGGAATTTCCTTTAAACCATTAAGCTGACCTGCCAGTGAATTATATTTTTCCGGATATCCGGCGGCTATTACTTCATACGCTGCTACATTAGCATACAAGTAATTTCTTGAAGCGACTATAGGACTAAAATTATTCCCCATCACAACAGTATTTAATTCATGAACTGTTTTAGAGAACAAGTCAGGATCCTTAAAAAAAGCTTCATAGCTATTTTTGGAATTGCAACTACACAATACTAAAAGTGCAGTACACCACACAAACATCTTTACCATAACTGTAATAGGTTTATATACCCTGGGTTGTTCGTTATTAGGAACTAAACAACACTCAAATGAAAAGAAAGAAAATTATGCGTTGGTAAAATCAGGAGGCTGTTCGGGAGTAATGTGGGGTGATGAAAGTAAATTTTGCACAAGGCAATTAGGGGGGAAAGTTTGAAAATTGCTAACAGATGCAGTTTTAAAAAAGTATAAGAATCCATCATATTCACTCATCAATTTTTTAAATGCTCCGGATTTTGAATTATCAGATTTTTTGGAATCTTTATTTTGAGCTAAGTCAGTTGTATTCTTAAAAAATTCATCTTTTGCAGTTTGCAAATTCATCTTTTGGTGATTAGGGATACATAGTAAAACAAGCGTATCATTAATAACCTTGCGTTTTACATATTTATATAACACCCCATCAAGTTCCACCTCACCATCGTAACGTTCAAAATCAGACCAGGTGGTTTGATAAGGGAGATGTATGGGAACTTTTAATTCAATTAATTGTGATTCATCAAACCGGCTGTCATCCAAACGGGCTTCTAAATTATCATCATTTTTTACCTGGATATAATCAACTACAAACCTGTAACCGAACAGGTTAAAAAGCATAATGAAAATTAATGTTGCAGAAGTAATTTTTCTCACAATCGTTGGTAATATAAAGTACAAGGTAAGAAAAAAATTGAAATTATAAATTGCAAACAAGAATAATGCAAAAATGCGCTCTTCAGGTAAGAAAAAAATGGTTGCATAAATCTATTGCCGGGATTTGATTGTTAGGGAAGATTTGTTAGTTTTTTGACTGAAGTATACATCAAAAATATTATTTTGTCACATGATTACTATTGCATTAAAACTTGAAATGCTCATTGATGAATACCTTCCCCGGTTAAATGTGCTGAATGATACCGAATTTGTTTATAAATCTTCTCCGGAAAAATGGAGTAAGAAAGAAATAACAGGTCATTTGATTGACTCTGCACAAAATAATATTCGCCGCTTAATTGTTGCTCAATACGATGAGTATGTTTCAATAACTTATGACCAGGATAAATGGGTTGCTATTAATGATTACCAGCATCAGCCATTACAGAATGTTGTTCAACTTTGGTATTTACTTAATAAACAAATGGTGAGTATTTTAAAGAATACTTCAAATGAAATGGCTCATTGCATATCAGGAAGCGCACCTGGAAATACCATTGAATGGCTTGCTTCAGACTACATAAAACACTTAGTACATCATATTCATCAGGTGCTTAATCTGGAGCCTATGCCTTATCCTTAAGAAAGTCTTATCATCTGATTTTTAAAACAACTCCAGCTATACTTAATGATAGTAAAAGTGAATCGCAGAATATACTATACTATTTATACTTAGAAGAATCTATTCGGCTGATTATTTAAAGCACAGTGGATCTGCCGATGTTGTAAATATCTCCATATAAATCATCTAAATAAATTAGTCCTACACCCCTTGCAAACCATCGCTCTTCTGAAGCTACAGGTACAGAATTACCTAAACTGGTTTTTTGAAAATACTCATAATCTACCTTTATCACGTCTGAGAAATTTAAAGTGCCAACGGTTGCCGGAACTGCTTTTTCAGATATGGTGATTTGCACATAACCTGTAATCTGTATACCTGAGATTGTACCTGTAAAATCAGCAGATTTTATAATTGTTCCTTCCGGTACTGAATCATTTAAAAAAACATATTGTACAGGAACCGGATCATCAAACGTAAAATAATCCTGCAGATCTGCATAATTAAAATAATCTCTCCCAGACTTTCTAAAAAACGTAGTATCTATAAACCCTGAGGGAGGAATATTCTCGCTTAAAAAAGAAGAATAAATATTTCCACCGAAGGTTGGTGCATGAGAAATTACCTGGGTTAAAAGAGAATCTGTTGGGATGCCACCCTCTAAACCATAAGCCCATTTAGAACCTATTGTAGTAGGAAAATAATCGCCTATTGGTGTAATACCTGGTAAAAAAGTAATTGCGAAAATACAACTACTGCCTGCTCCATAGGTTACAGTAAAATATTTTACTCCTTCACTTTGCGGTGTACCGGTTCCGGTTAATATTACATTTTGTACGCCTGTGTTTGTAAAAGTTCCGGCTTTAAAAAAATTAATACCATTAACTAAATTAGAGGCTATAATAAAAGTTCCGGGAGTGGTTACGTTTACCTGCACCTGCACTGTGTTTATAGCCGACAGTGGTAAACCTGTTGTATAATTACCGGAAACAATTACAGAAGTACATGTATCAGGGTTTGCTCCCAGGGTACCTACCGATGGTGTACCTCCCTGACCATTACTATTATTAGTTAAATCAATTAAAGAAGTAAAGCTGCCGAGTGTAATTTGTGTTTGGGCACCTGTGGAATCTTCTACCTGGCCTGAAAAGGTACCTGTAATAATACTGCCTGATAAAGAGGTAATAGTAACCACGAATTCCCCTGATGAAAAGTCTCCTTTAAATAGGGTTTTGGAAGATGTGAAATAATCAAAATTATTTTCAGATAGCGAAGCCTTATATGTTGTAGTTGTAAAGCTATCTGGTGTATATAACCGGATTCGGAAAGTTTCCTGACCAAGAGATAATCCGGCAAGTGTAAGAACCTTAAATCCATTACCATTTTGTATAGAGGCTGAATCCATATCCCCGATATATTGTATCCCGCTATTTTCAAATTGCCATGTGCCATTAATAGAATTTAATTTTCCATTTTCATAGCTATATTCTTTTTTGCACGAAAAAAGACCTATAATTAATAACAGGGCAAAAGATAAAATTTTTAAAATCTTCATTGATATATTTTTCTTACTTAAAGATTATTTTGCGGCAAAGGAATTCCTTCATTTACCATGCTATGTGTCTCTAAAGCAGGATGCGTGTCCGCTTGCTTTTTCTTACCCAGAAAACGTTTTTGAAATATTAATATTGCAATCACACCGGTAGAAATAGAAGCATCTGCCAGATTAAAAATAGGTCGGAAAAATATAAATTCTTCCCCGCCCCAAAATGGAAACCATGATGGAAAATGGGAATTTTCGATAATAGGGAAATATAACATATCAACTACTTTACCATGCAAAAAACCTGCATATCCCTGGGCAGGAAATATTTTAGCTACATTTTGAAAAACAGGATTGCTGGGTTCAAAAATCAATCCATAAAACATACTATCAATTAAGTTACCCAGGGCGCCTGAAAATATAAGAGCAGCACAGATTATAAAACCCCTGTGATATTTTTGTCTGATGATCCGCCGGAGGTAAAAAATGCCAAGAATTACTGCTGCCAAACGAAAAAGAGTTAAAAGAATTTTCCCCCATTCCCCGCCAAATTTCCAGCCGTAGGCCATGCCTTCATTTTCTATAAAATAAAAACGAAACCAATTGCCTATAACACGATGAGATTCTCCGGAATAATAATGGGTTTTTACATATATTTTCAATGCCTGGTCTGCAACAACTATTAAAAGTATAATTAAAAAAATGCTTCTTCCTTTCACAGGTTATATGATTTGGGCAGTAAAGATAATTTAAAATTGATTGTTGATATTTCAGAGTTGATAATGAAGTGTTAATAGTAGTTTAACATTTTATAGTCCCTAATCTTAATACCCAAAAGCATTTCCTAAACGGCTACTCCTGAAAATATATGCGCTTTACCCTCTGCGAGATTCCCGTCATAATTTCATAGGGTATGGTGCCGCTCCATTTAGCTAAATATTGTAAAGGCAATTCTTCCCCAAACACAATAACTTCATCTCCTTCTTTTACATCATTAATCCCGGTAACATCTAACATGGTCATATCCATACATACATTGCCTATAACAGGTACAAGTATATTATGTAAAAGCATTTTGCCTTTTCCATTACTTAAATTTCCTGGATAACCATCAGCATATCCGATACGAACAGTTGCTATTGTTGAATCCCTGGTAACTTTAGCCTTACGGCTATAGCCAACGGTTTCACCCGCTTTTATTTCTCTTATCTGCGCAATAGTAGTGGTTAAAGCAGAAACATTTTTTAGCTTAGCCTGCATTACAGCATTATGATCAATACCGTATAATCCAATGCCCAGCCGCACCATATCAAGCTGAAGTTCAGGATGCCTGCTTATACCGGAAGTATTAGCAAGATGCTTAATAAAATCGTACCCCAAAATTTCATGAAATACCTGGCAGCTTTTTAAAAAAACATTTGCCTGGTGCATAGTAAACCCATCTTCATTGGCATCTTCACTGGCAACAAGATGCGAAAAAACAGATTGTACTTTAAACCTTTTACTGTTGTGTAAATGTGCAGCAAGTGTATTAATATCGCCCCTATCAAAACCCAGGCGGTGCATACCAGTATCTAATTTTATATGTATAGGAAAATAATCTATTGCAGAAGAAAGTAAATATTTCTCAAGAGAATACAACATTGAAAATGAAAATATCTCAGGCTCAAGGTTATACTCAACAAGGGCATCAAAAGTATTTTCATCGGGATTCATAACCATAACAGGCAAAGTGATACCGGCTCTGCGTAATTCAACACCTTCATCTGCATAAGCTACTCCAAGATAGTCTACCTTATGAAACTGGATAAGGCTGGCCACTTCAAAACTGCCACTGCCATAGCTAAAAGCCTTTACCATAGCCATTATTTTTGTAGATGGTTGTAATAAACGCCGGTATGCTTTTAAATTATGAACAATTGTATTTAAATTGACTGACAAGATAGTCTGGTGTATTTTCTTCTCTAATAATTTGTTTATCTGTTCAAATTTAAAAATCCGTGCTCCTTTTATCAGTATTGTTTCATTGGCAAAATGTATAGTATTAAAAGCTCTTTTGAATTCTTTTACAGACTCATAAAAATCACTCTCTTTTAAAAAAGAAAATTGCTCCTGTTGTTCACAAATTTTTGGGCCTATGGCTATTAGCCGGTGTATTTTCTTTTGTTGAAGAACAGAGGCTATTTCAGTATACAACTCTTTTTCTGTTTTGCCGCTTTGCAAAATATCTGATAAAATAATGGTGTGTTTAGGATGTTGCTGCTGCTGAGCTAAAAAATCCAGGGCAATAGAAAGCGAGTTAATATCTGCACTGTAGCTATCATTAATTACAGCACAGTTGTTAATCCCTTCTTTTAGGGCAAGTCTCATTTCGATAGAAAATAAACCCAACATTCTTTCTGCAATTATTTTATCTGCAACATTCATTTGCAACAGGGCACACCAGCATGTTATAGCATTTTCGATTGAAGCATCATCAATAAATGGAATAATGATACTGATTTCCTTTTGCAGATAAATGGCTTTAATAACAGAATGATCTGATATTTTTTCAATGTTAATGATCCTCAACGTTGCAGGTAAATTTTTGCTCCAGCTAAAAAGCTTTATTTCTTTGATATCTTCTTTTATAAGAGAATCTATAGCAGCGGATAATTTAGTATAGTCGCTGCAAAATATCAGTACAGATACATTTGGAAATAGTTTTAGTTTCTCTTTTATTTTTTCCCCTGTATTTTCAAAACCCTCATCGTGCGCTGTACCAATATTGGTAAAAATCCCGATTGTTGGTTTAATGATATTTTGCAGAATTTCCATTTCATTTTTTTGTGAAATGCCTGCTTCGAAAATACCAAGGTTATGTACACTATTAATCTGCAAAATGCTTAACGGCACACCAATCTGCGAATTATAACTTTTAGGGCTTCGCACAATATTAAAATCATTCTCTAATAATTGATTAAGCCATTCCTTTACAATTGTTTTTCCATTACTTCCTGTAATCCCAATAACAGGAAACGGGAGCCCGCCAGGTAATTTATTAAATTGCTGCCTGTGGTAAATAGCCAGTGTTTGTAAGGCTTTGAGCGTATCTTTTACAATAATAAAATTTGCAGACAAATGCTCTTTAATATCCACTGCTTCATTAATAACAAAATTGGTTACCCCTTTTTTGTAAAGCTCATTAACAATCATTTTATTTTTTAACTCATCAGTGTGAAGGGCAAAGAAAACAGTTTGTTCAGGGAAGGTAAGTTTCCTGCTATCTAATAATAAATACTTTAATTCTGTTTTAGGAAATTGCTGAATAAGACTTCCATTAACTACCTCAGCAATTTCTGTGAGGGCATGATTAATATTTACTATCAATGTAAGTTTTTTACAGTGTTAATCATCATGTTTATGATTAGTATACTCATTATGCATGTTGGGCTTTTTATTAAAAAGCGAAAAAATTATGGAACCTGTAAGACAAAATACTATTACTACCAGAGAAACGATTGTAGGTATGTGAAAATTAAAATACTCTACCAGCATTTTTGTACCCACAAAAATTAAAACTATAGCAATCCCCTGCTGCAGGTAATCGAATTTGCTCACGGCTCCTCTTAATAAAAAAAAGAGAGATCTTAAACCAAGCACAGCAAATATATTAGAGGTATAGATAACCATTTTATTTTGCGTGATGGCAAAAACCGCGGGTATGGAATCAAGTGCAAAAACAATGTCTGTTGTAGCGAGCATAATAATCACCACAAATAAAATAGTAAAGTATTTTTTCCCGTTTATAAGAACAGTATATTTTCCACCAGCATCTTTATTTGTAAGGGGTAATATCTTTTTTATCAGCATATATACCTTATTTGTCTCAGGATCAAAATTTTTATCCTCCTCTACAAAAAACATTTTAATACCAGTGTAAATTAAAAAGGCGCCGAAGAGATATAGTATCCAAGTAAAACTGCTTACTAACGCAATCCCCAAAGTGATAAAGATTATTCTAAGAATTATTGCCATTAATATTCCTAATAACAACACTCTTCCATAGTATTCTTTTTTTATACCAAAATAGCTGAAGATAAGTATGAACACAAAAATATTATCAATGCTCAGGCTCCATTCCATTAAGTATGCACTGATATATTCTAACGCAATTGCTTCCCCTTCCTGAAACCATATAAATAAAAAAAAAGCTAATGCAAGTCCTATCCAGAAAGAGGTTTGATAAAAGGCTTTTCTTATAGTAATTTGTTTTGATTTTTTGCTTAGTAAGCCGAGGTCCAGAATGACTGCAAGGAAAAGTACTACTCCAAAAATAAGATAGGTCATTTGCAGGGAATTCATTTGGTAAAGATAACCTCAGCTAAGCTTTAAAAACTGAAAACTGAGATTGAGCAATAAGATCTATTTACTATATTTTCTTTTACGCCAAAATCTGTAGACTGCAGCACATAGAATAATAAATAGCACCGGAAGAAGAATGTTAACTAATTGCCATGTTGTTTTTTGTTCATTGATTTTTTTTGTATCCAATAAGCGAAGTGCATAATCTTTGGCTTTTGCTTCTGCAAGGCCGGAATTATTAATGAGATAGCTAAGGCAATTCTCTATAAAATCTTTGTTGGCAAATTGATATTGGTACTGGCTTTCCACTGTAAAAGGATTTACTCCCATTGGTAAAGGATTGTTTTGTGAAACAGCATTTAAAGCTATATCACCATCGCTTATTATTATCATTTTATTTGTATTAATGCAGGATGTTTGAAAGATAGTGCCATATTTTTCCATGCTATCCATAGCTGCAACAGATACCCGGTTTGCGTATAAAGAGGTGAACTTACCTTCCAATAACACCGCCGCAGCTATATCTTTACTTTTAAACTTCTCATCCTGAGGGGCATTCCGGTTTTCCTCTCCGCTTATAAGCGCAGGCGCTGAAATCAGCTTGCTGTTTAATGAAGAATTTAGTAAAATGGTTTTTGCAATATTGTTTGCTTTTACGGTGTCAATCGAATTTACAAACCTGCCGGCTACGAGTCCTGTATTTTTGTTTATTGGATGGTTTGAGCTGGATTGAAAAAGCGGGAAATAATTCCAATGTAAAAATTCAAACTGGCCACTTCCGTTTACATCAAAAGGTAAAAAATCACATTGGAGGTCCATAAGCAGGTCAGGGTTTATTCTTACTCCATATTTAAAAAGTAAGTCTTCGAGATTTAAATTTCTATCGTAGGCAACTACCTTGTTTTTCAAACGGAGGCTATCCATTTCAGCCTCTAACCTGTCAATACACCACATAACCTTTCCGCCCCTCATTACATATTGATCTATTTTTATTTTTTCTGCTTCTGTAAAGGCAATAGTGGGTTTTACAATCATTAATAATTTAAAAGTGTCTGGTATTACAGCTTGGGTATTTATGTTAATAGTAAAAAGGTTGTAATTCTTTTTTAAAACATTCTCCACTAAATCATATGTATTTACACCTGTGGGCTCGCCATTGCCAATGGAGTAAGCGATTATTGGTTTTACCTGTTGGATAAGCTTTTCGATAGCATTAGCAAAATTGTATTCAAGCAACGCTTCAGCGCTATTAAGTTCTGCAGGAGTAATAATAATTTTTGTACCGGGATACAAATCCACAGATTGTATTTTGCCTTTATAGTATACCAGTGCAAATGGATATATAAACTGTGACTGCTCACCTGATTTGAGTTGAACTTTTAGATTTATAGGTTGAGCATCCATTGACAGCAATGTATCACCATATGTTCTGTCCGTGCCTTCTATTACATCCTCTGGTGAAATGAACCGGTATTGAATTTTAGTGCCTCCGGTTTCCCTAAATTCCTGCAATAACTCTTCAGTTGTTGCTGCTAATTTTTTAAATCCTGATGGCAACTCTCCTTTTAAAAAGATATCAATCTGCACAACGCTATCAAGGTTGCGTAATATTTTTTTTACCGGCGAAGAAACAGTGAATCTCTTCTCATTGGTGAGGTCCATCCGTTTATGAAACTGTGCAGCAAATAAATTAATAAGGCTCAATAAAATAATAACAGGCAGCCACCATAATTTTCCCGACCTGTTGAAAGCTGATCTCATTACTTTTTTTCAATTACTTTTTATAAAGATTTTTAACCGTTAATAATAGAAAGAAAAAAATAAGGCTAAAAAAATAAACGATATCTCTTGTATCAATTACGCCCCTGCTAGTACTCCGGTAATGAAAATCAATACCCAGCATTTCAATATAATAATCTGCATTGCCCTGCAACGCAGGTAATTTACTAATAGCATCAAATCCAAAAAATATCACGAGACAGCAGAAAGCGCTTATTAAAAAAGCAACTACCGCATTGCTGGTAAATCCTGAACAACATACACTGATGGCTGCAAATACAGCCCCAAGAAAAAATAAACCAATATATGATCCCGTTATGCCACCGGTATCAATGTCGTTTCCTGCTGACAGTGATTTGAGAGTATTTACATATAATAAAGTAGGTAATAGCACGAAGATAATTATGGTTAATACGGCAAAATATTTGCCCAATACAATTTGCCATTTTGTTAAAGGGCGTGTTTGCAAAATTTCAAAAGTTCCCGTTTTAAATTCATCCGAAAGAGTACGCATTGATAATGCAGGAATAAGGAATAAAAATATCCAGGGGGCAAGCTCAAAAAACTTATCAAGTGTCACATATCCAAAATCGAATACGTTGCTGTCTTTTAAAACGAATAGAAATAATCCATTTAGTAATAAAAATAGAATGATGGTAATGTAACCGGTGAGGCTTCCAAAAAACTGGTGTAATTCTTTTTTAGCTATAGAAAACATATTTTAAAATATGTTGCAATTTAAGTTTTAGCTATTAATAATACTTTGACAGCTTTGTGAGGGGTATTTTACTCAAAATTTTTTCATAACTTTTAATGGCTAATCATTACGATAACAACAAGGATAGGTAAGAGCAATTGTAAAAGAGAGTTCTTCTATTAAATAAAACTTTTAATATTTTTTATAACATGCAGCATTTAAGCTTAGAGGTTTGTCTATAATTCGACTAATATGATACTGATAAAGATAGTATAAGGTTTAAAAAAAAGATTATTGAAAAAATTTACCTAAGCCAACTGCTCAAGCCCCGTTAAATGCGGGGTTTTTTTGTTTTACATTTTTCAGAAAGATTACAATAATTGAAGGTGGTCTTAAAGATTATCCTGTTTAATAAAGATGTAGAAGCAAATAAAAAAGCCGAGCGTTGAACCAATACTATCTGCAGCCCAATCCATAAGATCAAAACTACGGCCTGGAATAAAAAATTTTTGAATTACTTCTATAGCTAATCCCCACACACTAACAGCCAAAGCTATTTTAATGAAATAATGTTTACGCTCCTGCCTGTTAAAAACAGACCCGCCAAAAGGCCTGCAAAACAAAAAAACCAGAAGGCCAAACACACAAATGTGCAACCATTTATCTAAAAAATTTATATGTAACCAATCAGTAGGGGGGAGGTCCTCACCGGGGAGGCACATTAAAACCAATACTACAAAAAACCATATAATGCCTGGTATAAATTTTTTGTAAGAGATATTTTGCACTTATGATTTCTGCCTTTTATTTAACAGGTATTTGTTGAAAGCTATAAACTGACTATTAGTTTATTAATTTTTCATAAGCGGAAGCATCCATCAATTCTTTAACATCATCAGGATCATCTACTTTCATTTTTATCATCCATCCTTCGCCATAAGGATCACTATTAACAAGCTCAGGTTGAGCTTCTAATGCCGGGTTTATTTCAATGATGGTACCAGACACAGGCAAAAAGAGGTCACTAACCGTTTTCACAGCTTCTACCGTACCAAATACAGTTTCTGCCGGGAGAGATTTACCTTTTGTCTCAATTTCTACAAACACGATATCTCCTAATTCCCGCTGGGCAAAATCTGTAATACCAATAGTGGCAATCTCTTCGTCCAATTTTATCCATTCATGATCTTTTGTGTAACGAAGATTTTCTGGCAAGGTCATAATATTAAATTATTTATTTACGTGGATTGTTTGCAGTTGCAAAATACAATTTTCTCAATAGATTGGTTTACTTAATACTTAACGCAATACCGGATATTGCTCATATTTTGTGGTACATATTATTTACTCAAATGCATGCTTCTTTCCTTATATAAATTTCTAAAATAAGGATCACGAAGATCTTTAATAAACCGGATCGCCTCACCGGTACTTTTCATTTCCGGGCCAAGTTCTTTATTCACTCCAGGAAATTTATTAAATGAAAAAACAGGTTCCTTAATGGCAAAGCCTTTCATCTTTTTTTCGAAAGTGAAATCTTTAAGTTTTGCCTCATCTAACATTATTTTAGTGGCAATATTGAGGTAAGGTATTTCATACGCCTTGGCAATAAAAGGCGTTGTACGGGATGCACGGGGATTGGCTTCTATCACAAATACATTCCCATCCTTAATGGCAAATTGAATGTTTATCAAGCCCTTAATTTGTAAAGCCCTGGCAATTTTTTCTGCATAAAGTTCCATTGTTGTAACAACCAGCGGAGTTAGATTAAATTGGGGTAATACAGCATTGCTGTCCCCGCTATGAATACCCGCTGGTTCAATATGTTCCATTACTCCCATCACATGAAAATCTTCACCATCAAAAATGGCATCTATCTCTGCCTCCTGGCAACGGTCTAAAAAGTGATCAATTAAAATCTTATTTCCCGGGAGATGTTTAAGTAAGCTTAGTACTCCTTTTTCGAGTTCTTCATCGTTTAACACAATTCTCATACGTTGCCCGCCTAAAACATAACTTGGCCTTACTAAAACAGGGTAGCCGACTTTCTTTGCCACTTCTATCGCATCATCGGTATCATAGGCAGTTCCATAATTTGGATAGGGTATGCCGAGTTCTTTCAGCATATCGCTAAAACGGCCACGGTCTTCAGCAATATCCATATTATCATAAGAGGTGCCTATAATTTTTATTCCTTTTTCATGCAGTCGCCGGGCAAGTTTTAATGCTGTTTGGCCGCCAAGCTGAACGATGACACCATACGGGTTTTCATGTTCAATAATTTCCCAGATATGTTCCCAAAAAACCGGTTCGAAATATAATTTGTCAGCTATGTCAAAATCCGTAGAAACTGTTTCAGGGTTGCAGTTGATCATAATGGCCTGATAGCCGCATTCTTTAATGGCAAGCAAGCCATGTACACAACAATAATCAAACTCAATGCCCTGGCCAATTCTATTTGGGCCAGAGCCAAGTACAATTACTTTCTTTTTAGAAGATGATATTGATTCGTTGGAGATTATGTTAGAGTTCATTGACAGATTTTAAAACTTGTTGGTATAAATTATCACTTAACCAAAATTCATTTCTAACTAATTGATCTAATAATTCCTTAACCGATGTTATTAAATTATTTTGCTTTGCGATTATTAAAACACCTAATAAACCGATTGTTGTAATTCCTAAGTTATTAGCTAATAATGTTCCTTTTCTTTCATCAATTAAAAGCCTCTCCGCTTTAAGATGCAATGCAAGATCAATGGCTTCTGCTCCGCCTGCATCAACATATTTTGGAGGTGCTAAAGAAATATTCCTTGGAAATTCACTTTCCACAATAATCCAGGCTTTGGTTTTAAAGTCTTCTAAGTTTTGGCCTGATTTTTCTAAATTTAAAATCTCTGTGTAAACTGTTGGAGGTATATAAATTTCATAATAAATTTTTTGAAGAAGATCAAGGTGATGTATCAGCAGCAAATTTGAAATGCTGGAAGTATCACTTACCACGATCATTTATGAAATTTTTTTATCATTTCTAAATCGTTCAAAAAGCCCTCTTCAGAAAAAATAGATATTTCTCTTTTTCCAAGTTCTTTTACAAATTCCATCCAGTGCATGTTAGCATATTTTGCAGCTACATAAAAAGAGTAATCCGCTTTTTCATACAGCATAACGGCAATTTCAAGACGTATGATCTTCTCCTGTTCTGCTGGAAGCTCAATATCTTTATTATCTATTGTAATCATAAAAAATGTATTTAGTCAGCCCTTCTAAGATGCTTCAAAGGTACTATAAAAATAAGGTGTCTTAGCTTCAAACTCTGCGCTGCAGGTATCCACCATTTTAAATACTCTGGTTATACCGAGCTTCTTTCTTTTCTCATAAATATCTTCATCAGTGCTTCCATCTTTCATTATCCGTACTATTTGTTCATCACTAAAGCCAAGGCTTTTAGCTTCCCTTAAAAGTTCAGGTGACATTGAATCTATATCATGCGTAGCTATAATTTTTTCGCAATCGCATATTTTTTGAATCTGGTAAATAAACCATCTGTCAATACCTGTAGATTCACAAATGCGTTTAACACTTACCCCAATCATCAGTGCATCTTTAATCCGGAATATCCTATCCCATTTGGGTACTTTAAGATAATCAATAATTTCCTCCGCATACATCATGCTTTTACCATAATAACCCAAACCAACGGCTTCATTTTCTAAACTCTGGCAAGCCTTCTGAACTGCTTCTGCAAAGCTTCTGCCTATGGCCATTACTTCACCAACAGATTTCATTTGTAGCCCTAAAGTATCATTAGCCCCCTTAAATTTATCAAAATTCCATCGTGGAATTTTTACGATAACATAATCAAGTGCCGGTTCAAAATAAGCAGAAGTATTTTGGGTAATTTGATTTTTTAATTCATCTAAATTATAACCAATAGCCAGCTTGGCAGCAACTTTTGCAATAGGATAGCCGGTTGCTTTAGATGCCAATGCGGAAGAGCGGCTAACCCTTGGATTTATTTCAATAGCAACTATATCTTCCGTTTGTGGGTTTAAAGCAAACTGCACATTACATCCGCCTGCAAAATTGCCGAGGTCTCTCATCATTTTAATGGCAGTATTACGCATTCTTTGAAACGCGGTATCACTTAAAGTCATGGCAGGTGCTACGGTAATTGAATCACCTGTATGAATACCCATCGGATCAAAATTTTCCACAGTGCAAATGATCACTACGTTGTCATTGGCATCTCTTAGAAGTTCCAGTTCAAATTCTTTCCATCCAAGCAAGGCTTTTTCTACCAGCACTTCATGCATGGGGGAAGCCTGAAGGCCACGGTTTAAAGCCTCATCAAGATCTTCCTTTAAATAAACAAGGCTTCCACCACTGCCTCCTAAAGTAAATGAAGGCCGTATTACCAATGGAAAACCCACATCCTGAGCGAACTCCTTACCTTCCAAAAATGAATTTGCAGTGTGCGCAGGGGCAACAGGCACTTTCAATTCAATCATCCACTTGCGAAATTTTTCCCGGTCTTCAGCTTTATCAATAGCCTTTATATCCACGCCTATAAGCTTTACATTATACTTTTCCCAAATGCCAAGTTCATCTCCTTCTTTACAAAGATTGAGGGCTGTTTGTCCGCCCATTGTTGGCAATACTGCATCTATCGGATTGCCACCGGATTTATTCTCTTCTAAAATTTGTTCTATGCTTTCTATAGTGAGGGGAAGCAGATAAACTTTATCCGCCATCATTGGATCTGTCATTATAGTTGCAGGATTGCTATTGATGAGAATTACCTTTATCCCTTCTTCCCGAAGACTGCGGGCAGCTTGGGTTCCGGAATAATCAAATTCACAGGCCTGGCCAATAATGATTGGGCCAGAACCAATAATGAGAACAGAATTAATAGAATTATCTTTGGGCATATGCGTGCCAGATTGATGGCGTGCAAATGTAAATACACCCAATGAATTTTGAGGAAATAAAAATTGGATTAATATTATCAGATCAGGTACCTGCGTTCAGAGCCAAACAAATCAGTTAATAATCTTTTTACCACAAAAAGTTTATCTACATGGGATGGCTTAGTATCAATTTCGGCAAAATGTTCTTTTACTTTATCAAGGGTTCCTTCAGCATCATCAAGCAAATCATGAGCTCTGTTTTTTAAATGAGAAATAAATTCCTGCTTTTCATCATCGGGCATACTAAAGAATTTAAGCAGAGCCAGCCCTGCTGCTGCTCCAATAATTACTGCTCCGATGGTATTTGAATTTGACATGATAATTGTTTTTTAGTTTTAATGTTCGATGTTAGATTTGTCTTTTGATATCTTAATGAAATTGATAAAACTTACCTTACATAAACCATTCCTATTTTTTTATATTCCTTTTTTTTGCTTAAATGTATCTGCACAAATATTCCCTGTTAAGAAGTATCCGCAAGGATATTTTATTTATCCTGTAGGGGCGCCTGTCGGTTTGGCTGCAAATTTTGGTGAGTTACGCTCTAATCATTATCACATGGGGCTGGATTGCAAAACTCAAAAAAAGGAGAATCTTCCGGTATATGCTGCTGCTGATGGATATGTTGCTAAAGTAAAAATAGAGCCGGGGGGTTTTGGAAGAGCGATATATATTAATCATCCAAATGGCTTAACAACTTTATACGGACATCTGAATAATTTTTTCCCCGCCCTGGAAAAGTATGTGAAAGAAGAGCAATACAGGCAGGAATCATGGAAAATATTTATTGATATACCTGCGCAGATTTTCCAAATAAAAAAAAGTGATTTTATTGCCTTTAGTGGTAATACCGGTGGCTCACAGGGTCCTCATCTGCATTTTGAGATAAGAGATACTGAAACAGATAAAGTACTTAATCCTTTGCTGTTTGGTTTTGAAGTAAAAGATAAGGTACCCCCGTCAATTCTCCGCTTAGCGATTTATGACAGATGTATAAGCACTTACAGCCAGGTTCCAAAACTGTTAAGTTTAAAATTTGTAAATGGAATATATGTTCCTGCCCCGTCTTTAATTATTATAAATAGTGATAGAGTAAGTTTTGGTATTTCAGCATTTGATAAATCCACAGGTTCATCTAACAATAATGGTATTTACGAGGCTGAAATATTTGACAATAACGACGCCGTTGCAGGTTTTCAGTTAGATAGTATAAGCTATGATGAAACACGTTATGAGAATGCTCATATTGACTATAAGTTAAAGCTTGGCGGAGGATCATATGTTGAACATTTATCACGGCTTCCGGGCTATCCGGCAGGTGTTTATAAAGATGCAAGAAGTGATGGGGTAATAAATATTGATGATGATAAAATTCATAGTATTAAAATTGTTGTAAAAGATACCTATGGTAATACATCAGTCTTACAATTTCACGTTCAACGCGGCTCAGCTAAAACGCATCAGTCGTTAAAAGACTCTTCTTATTTTCAGCAAAGAGAGTTTCATCCCGGGTTTGTAAATGTATTTGAAAAGGATGACGTTCAATTAATTTTAGGTGAACATGATCTGTATGATTCTATAAGGTTTTTATATGCAAAAAAAGCTGCTTCTTCCCCGCAGGCAATTTCTGAATTGCATATGGTACATAATGGCTTAGTTCCTGTTCACGGATATTTAACTCTAAAACTGAAATCAACTTTTGCAATCCCGGATAGTTTAAAGGATAAAATAATAATGCAAAGATCGTGGGGTGGTAAAACGGAAGTATTAAAACCAAAACGGGAAGCCCGCCCGGATGACCCGGCCGGACGGGGGGATTGGTTCACAGCACAATTTAGAAACTTTGGAAATTTTCAGTTACTTATTGATAACCTTCCTCCAACGATAAGCGCTATAGGGATAAAAGACAATGCAAACCTTACAGGCGCTTCGCAAATTATTTTTGTGTTTAAGGATAATAATGATCAGATAAAAAATTTTAGAGCGGAGCTTGATGGAAAATGGCTGAGATTTACTAATGATAAAGGAAGATCTTTCATTTATAAATTTGATGAAATGTGCACACCGGGAAGTCATGAACTAAAAGTAAGTGTGGAGGATGAAGCAGGAAATACAGCAACGAAGGTTTTTCATTTTACAAGATAAGAAGCCCCCTCTAAATCTCCCCCAATAGGGGAGACTTTGGGACGCTTTTTTCTATTTTTGCGGTTACTAAAAATTAGGCTGAGCATAGATTTAAATTAACTTTCATTTTTAGGTTTAGGTAAATTCAACTTTTTATCATGATACAATTAAGGGAAGGAGAGAAGGCTCCAAATTTCACCTCAAAAGATCAGAACGGCAAAGCCTTGTCCCTGGTTGATTTTAAAGGAAGTAAGGTGGTACTATACTTTTATCCTGAAGATGATACACCAACCTGCACCATCGAAGCCTGTAATCTCAGGGATAACTATTCATTGCTAAAAAAAAATGGGATTATAGTTTTAGGAGTAAGCCCTGATGATGAAAAAAAACATAAAAAGTTTGAAAAGAAATTTGATCTTCCTTTTACATTAGTTGCTGATACTGGTAAAAAAATAATTGATAAATATGGGGTTTGGGGAGAGAAAAATTTATATGGAAGAAATTACATGGGTCTACATCGTACTACTTTTTTGATAGATGAAAAAGGGATTATTAGAAAAATATTCAGGAAGCCAAGATCTATGAAGCATTCTGAAGAAATTTTAAAAGCCTGGGATGAAATAAATGGTCACAAAAAGTAATAAAGAAATTCAACTAAATGGCATCAGGATCAGAGAAATCTCCTGGATAGCAAAGCTTGCTGCTAAAAGATTACACGCAAATAATGCAGCTATTGTTATTGGAAAAACCATTCACCTTTATAATACCAGCCGCTTCGATTTTCTGCAAAATAAAAAATGGTTAAAACATGAGATGTGTCATGTAAAGCAATTTCAACAATATGGATTTATTCGTTTCATAGCAGAGTATTTGTGGGAGAGCTTAAAAAAAGGCTATCATAATAATAAGTTTGAAGTAGCGGCAAGAGAAGCTGAAGATTTATAAAAGCCATTCAATCTCATCAAAATTAAAACCATGCTCCATACTGTCAATTGTTAGTAATTGACCATTTGCAGAAACCCCTGTTATGGTAGTTTCAAAAATTATATTTTGCATTTTTAGTTTCACCTTTTCCTTTCTTTTATATAAAACAGTATTGTATTCATCCAACATGTTTTTAAAAAGCTCTGTTTTAAGCTGATTTAACCTGTTCATCAAATTATGATGTAATTCTTTTCCTAATTTGACCGGATCAAAATTTTCACCGGTTATTTGTTTTAATGAAATGGGTTCATTCTTTTCAAAAAAGGGAAAAGAGGTTTGATTAATATTAATCCCCATGCCTACAACTGCCCACTGCCAAGTATCGCCTTTTATAACATTTTGTATCAATATCCCTCCTGCCTTCCTGTCATTCCAAAAAAGATCATTAGGCCATTTTATTTTTGTATTGATACTATCATATTTTTTAAATAAATCGTAGCATGCTAAGGAAGCAGCAGCACTCAAATGAAACTGCTCGTAAATACGCAGGAAAAGGGTATTTACAATAACACTTAATATTATATTTTCTCCTTTTTTTGCTATCCAATGTTTATCACGCCTGCCTTTTCCTTTGGTTTGCTCAATCGCAAACCACGCATCTCCCTCCCGGGCTTTACCCGAGTGAACCTGTTGCATGGCATAGTTGTTGGTGCTGTCCACCTGTTCCAGAATAACGAACAATTCT
>JBDSAQ010000129.1:0-6363 GCA_039922095.1 Ginsengibacter sp.
TTTTTTACATCACCCACTCCATGAAAAAATGCTGAGAGATCAAATCCCCCGTAGTTTGCTGAAAGCGTAAACCCATAATCGTATCCCGGAATTGTTTTGCCAAGATAAGTTTGATCATTATTATTTATTATACTGTCTTTATTAAGATTGTGTGCAGTGCTACCTGGTAATGGTGCGCCATATAAGTCCTCAAAATAAATATCACCAGGTTTTTGTTGTGTTGAATTTTTATCTTTATGTGATGCATTCCAGTCATCTATTTCTTTTTGATTCTGAAAAATACCGGCAACCTTGTATCCATATAAATATCCTATAGGAAACCCTTCTTCTAAACTAAAACCATTACCTCTTAATGCTGCATGATCGGACAGGGCAAGTACTTCATTATGAACTGTAGTTAAATTAGCAGAAACAGATAAATTTACTTTGCCAAAGTTTTTATTGTACGCTGCACTAAATTCAAAGCCCCTGTTTAGCACATCAGCAATATTAAGGTCGGCGGGATATTCAAAACCAGCGCTTGGGGTTAACGATACACTCTGTATAATTCCTTTGGTTACTTTATGAAAATAATCAATGGTGAGCGAAAGTTTATTGTGAAATAACATAGCATCAATTCCAATATTGGCAGATCTTATTTTTTCCCAGGTAAGATCTTTATTTGCAAAATTTCCAAACGCCACACCCGGATTAACATTGTTAGGACTGCCAGTGTTATATGATGGAGGAGTTGACCCTGCTACAGAAAGATATTTCCATCCCGGCGTAGTCTGCTCATTACCCAATATTCCAAAGCCACCTCTTATTTTCAGGTCGTTCAAAAAAGAAATATGTTTCATAAAATCTTCCTGGGAAATACGCCACGCTGCTGATGCAGCAGGGAATGTGCCCCAATGATTATTAATGTCAAAACGTGATGATCCGTCCCGTCTTGTTAAAACATCTAAATAATATTTGCTGTTATAGTTATAGCTTATCCTTCCAAAATATCCAATCAGTGCATAATTACCGTGTAATTCATCAAAAGCATTTTGTGTACCATCCGGGTGAATAAACCTGAGATCGGGATTGTCTGTTGTAATAAATCCTCCCCCCCCATTGGTCTTCCATTTCCATTCTTCCTGTGAAGCATTAAGGGTAATATTAACATTGTGTTTGCCAAAACTGTGAACATAATCAACGGTAAGCGATTTAATAAGATTGGAAGTAATACTATTGCCAAAACCCACCTGATTATATCTTGTGCCGGGAATTGGGTTTTTTACACTGCCATAAGGATTGCCCGGAGTTTCACTAAATTGCCAGTTATCAAACGAAGTAAAACTATGATTGCTTATGGTAAGTTGTTGCCCCGAAATAGTTCCTTTAATTTTTAAGCCAGCCACTGGCTGTATTTGTATAAAGGCACTTCCAAAGGCAGTCTGATGAACAAACGGATCACTAGATGTAGCGAGGTTGCCTAAATAATTCGTTATTGGAACAAATGCATCAAGAGTAGATTGCCACACCGGACTATGATCGAAGGTAGCCGGCGTAATGGGCTGGTTCAATGTCCATAAGGCAGCATAGCCATATGGATTATTTTTGTCGTAAATGGCTTGCCATGGTGCCGCATGAAAAGCATTAAGGTCGCCAGTAAATCCGCCGGCCGGATTGTGGGTGTTTTCATTTATCAATCTTAAATTAAGTCCTGTTTCAATATATTTTCCAATCGAACTTTTAATGTTTGATGAAATATTATACCTCTCAGAATTAACCCCTAAAAAAGGTCCATCATTATTTGCATAGGCAGCAGAAAAATTATAGGATGTATTATCATTTGCGCCACTTACTCTTACATTATAATTCTGAATTTTCGCATCGTGATTAATAATCGCATCCTGCCAGTCATACGTTGGGCTATTGCCTAAATATTTTGCACTTGCGGGATCCCAAACAGCACCAAATTTACTTGCCTGCCCGATAGGTTTCGCTACTCCGCCATTAAGTTCGGGATTTGCATTATAACCATCGGTAACAAATTTTACATATTGCTGTGTATTTAAAAAACTATAAGTTTTGGGGATTTCCTGTGTTCCATAAACTCCATCAAAATCAACTTTTACCCGTCCTTTTTTTCCTGTTTTTGTTGTAATAAGAATAACACCGTTACCGCCCCGTACTCCATAGGCGGCAGATGCGGAAGCATCTTTTAATACAGTGATGGATTCGATGTCATTGGGGTTAATGATGGTATATAAATTTATGTTCGTTCTCCTGGTAGGGTCGTTAGTTGGATCTGGTGTAGCGCCGGCCCCTCCTTCCTCAACTGGAATTCCATCAATTACATATAAAGGGTCAGCATTATTAAATGAGGTTACACCTCGTATGCGGATTGTAGGCCTTGCACTTGGATTTCCACCACCTGAAATAACAGATACACCCGGCATCTGGCCTTGCATGGCCAATTCCGGGCTAAGGGCTGTACTTTTCCCAATTTCAGTTGGACCTACTGTTGATATTGCTCCGGTTACGTCTTTTTTCTGCCGGGTTCCATAACCGATTACCACAACATCATTAAGTGATGAGCTTTGTTGTAACATTGTTATGTTATAGCTGTCCCGGGAACCTACAGTTACTTCATGTGAAGCGTAATTCACGTAAGTAAATACAAGCACTTCCCCATTTTTAGCAGATATGGTAAATTCACCATTTGCATTGGTTGCAATAGCTTGTTTTGTGTGTTTAACAGAAACGGTTACTCCTTCCATGGCTTCCCCTTTCTCATTTACAACACGACCGTGAATATCTATTGGAGGCGGTAATGCATCAGGAATCTGTAATGCTTTAGCTGGCACTACTTCTTTTAATTTTAAAACAATGGTATTGTTAATAACCGTATAGCTAAGAGGTTGATCTTTAAAAACAATATCCAGCGCTTCCCCGATAGCCATATCTTTTACTTCTATAGTTACGTTTTTTGCTTTTTGAAGCCATCCGGCATTAAAGAAGAAAGAGTAACCTGTTTGCTTTTTTATATTTTTAATTACCTTTTCAAGAGGTGCATCCTTAACTGATAAGGATACTTTTTGTGAGAAGCTTTCTGCGCTTACCTGCAAGCAAATCGTTAGTAATATAAAAGCGGTTAATTTCATAACTCGTTCCGCCTGAAGCGGAATTTTGATTAATGTTCCCTGGCGGGAGATAAAAAGATCTTTCAAAAGCATAACTTTGTGTTGTTTGGGTTAAACAATAATAGATTCAGTTCACGAGATTGTATTTAAACCTGTTAACCCAGATTCCGGCCAGGAGTGTTGCAACCACTGCTGGCTTTTTCTTTAGTTAACATTATTTTCTATAGTAAATTCTAAGACTTTACTATTACTTTTTTTCCTTCAATAGTAAATTTTACGCCACTGGTTTTAAGTATTTCCAATACTTGCGAAAGATTACTATTCATCGGCATTTCGCCTCCAAATTGTTCAGGGATTACTGCTCCTTCGTATTCTACTTCTACATCATACCACCTGGCAATTTTCATCAAGATAAGATGGAGATCAGCTTTTTCACCAAATTGAAATTTACCGTTTTTCCATGCCATCACTTCTTCAATATTAACTCCGTTGATCAGCCTGATATTATCATTTACCTGCGCCTGTTGGCCAACTCTTAATAAATTCTGATGATCACCCTTTGAAACCTTAATTGAGCCTTCCAGTAAGGTTACTTTACTTACTCCTTCATCTTCATAAGTATCAATATTAAAATGTGTACCCAATACTTTTATTTCCATAGCATCTTTTTTTACTATGAAAGGCATAGCAGCATTATGAGCAACCTCAAAATAAGCTTCGCCTGTTATTTCTACTTTTCTTTCAGTGCCGGTAAAAGAAGCAGGATACCTCAGCGAGCTTTCGCTATTCAACCAAACTTGTGTTCCATCAGACAATCTGATCGTTACTATCTTGCTCCCCCGGGGAACATTTAATATATTATATAAGCCTTCGCTCCCTGTTCCGTTGTAAGTAATTTGCCCATCCGCCTGCTTAACTACTTGCACGTTTCCCTGGTGCGCTAATGTTCCTTTGCCAACACTATCTAATTGTATCGTACGGCCATCCGCCAGGGTAAGAACAGCTTTGTTTTTTTCAGGCGGCGCTACATCCTTTTTTACAGGTTGCTTAAAGGTTTTAGCAGTAGTAATATTATTTTTTGCTACAGGATGATTTAAATATAAATAAGAGCCTGCTCCCAATAAAAAAACAATAGCTGCTGCTGCTGACCAGCGAAGCCACCAGATTGGCCGTATCACTGAAGATGGATTTTGCGTAACACTTTTATCCAGTATTTGTACATACAAATTTTCCCAGTCAACAGCAGGAACAGGTTCCCTGGAATCATAGTCTTCAATTAATTTCTGTATATGTTGTTGAAGAAGGTTATAATTATTCTCTTCATTTACCCAGGTAAATAATTCCTTCTCTTCCGCTTCCAAAATTTTGTTGTTGGAATAAGCATTGAGTAAATAAAGTATCCTTTCTTTAGAAATAATCATCTTTAATTTTTATTTTTTGAAAAGGTGTTTTGGAGGGTAGATGAATAAAGATGAATGGAGAAGGCCCAATGTACTAGTGAAGGGTAAAATAAATTTTATTTTTTTTAGAAGCACTCCCAAATAGCTATCCATATAACAGCTGAAGCGCCTGTTTTGTAATACCTGCGGATAAAGCGAACAGCTTCCTGCAGATGATTTTTTACAGTATGAGGTGAAATTTGAAGTTGAGCTGCAATCTCTTCACGGGTAAATCCTTGCTGCCTGCTTAATTTGTATACCATCTGCTGCTGGCAAGGAAGCCGGCTAATCACGGTTTCCAGCAGTCTGTTGTTTTCCTTTTCCGACAATATATCTTCAACGGGACTGGCTTCAATATCGGTTGATTGCTCCCTTATCTTTTTTTTCATCGTCTTTTCCAAAGCCAGTTTTCTAAAGTGAGTATAGATACTGTTATGCAGCATGGCAAACAAATAACCTTCAGGGTTTTCAGCCGCGGCCACCTTCCGCTGGTTTACCCACAAGCTAATAAAAACTTCCTGCACAATTTCTTCGGCTATATCGGTTGAGTGAGTCATTTTTAGGGATACTGCATAAAAGCGTTCCTTATAAAAATCAAAGATTGCTCTAAAAGCAAATTCATTTGCTTCGCCCACTTGTAAGAGCAGGTTTTTAATATCGTGTCGGAAATTTTCTGGCATAGCAAGCGTGGCAAACCTAAAATTAATTAAAAGAATTACTTTCTCAATTAAAGATTTTTTAGGTAGTATTCTGCTGCATTGAAAAAATTACCACCCGGTTCTGCAATAGCAATAGAATTCTTTCTGTGCACCAGGAATGTGTAAAATTTATATTATACCTGCAGTCTAAATCAATAGCCAAAATCAATCAAAAACAAAGTGTCAATTTTGCTTTTGATTTGCTTAATGCTTTTCATCAGCTAAAAAAGATCTTTGCAAAATCCTTAAGTTTACAAACAGAATTGCGGGTTTTATTATACTATCCGGGTAACAAGAATTTTATAAGAAAGGTAGAATTTCTTTTTTTAAACAGTTATCCTGCGAAGGAATCAAAAATTTTTTCAATCATATTTTAATGAGCTCCCTGGTTTAATAACTTGTTTTTAGGATTGGAAAGATTATATAATTTTTTTTATTCTCACCTGAAAAAATTTTATTTGTGTTTCCCCAAAGCTTTAATTTGCTGCCATATATTTCCAAAATAACATTACCAATCAGCAAAACCTTAGCACTTTATTTTTTGCGATCAATATCTTTTATTTTAATGGTCTTTATGTTTGCAGCCTGCAACACTAACTCAACTTTATTTAAAAAAGTATCCTCTTCACAATCCGGAATATTTTTCAATAACCAGATTACAGAAAATGATTCTATCAATCCGATTGATATGGAATTTTTATACAATGGAGGTGGCGTTGCTGCAGGAGATTTTAATAATGATGGATTGCCTGACCTTTATTTTACAGCCAGTACAACTTCAAATAAATTATACCTGAATAAAGGCAATTTTTCTTTCGAAGATATTACCGGTAAAGCAGGTGTTGATGGTAACGGAAGATGGTGCAATGCCGCATCTGTAGTGGATATTAATAATGATGGGCTGCAGGATATTTACGTATGTGCCACCATTAAAAAAAACCCGGAACAAAGAAGAAATCTTCTTTACATCAACCAGGGAATAAATAAAGAAGGCGTCCCGGTTTTTAAAGAAATGGCAAAAGAATACCAGTTGGATGATACAAGCCTTTCGGTTCATGCAGCTTTCTTTGATTATGACAATGACGGTGATCTTGATATGTATCTTGTTACAAC
>JBDSAQ010000130.1:0-5404 GCA_039922095.1 Ginsengibacter sp.
TGAAAGCATACATAAATTTGCAAGCTTTTTGATTATTTTGCAAATACCTTGCAGTTATTATTTTGTCTAAACAATATTATATTCAATAACTACAAGGCTTTCTGACTTTTTGAGGGACGACTAAATATTGATAATACATTTGCAGTTATTTTGATCAAAGGCTATTATGAGATTTCAAATTATTTTTCCGGTAACAGTCATAATGTTTGCTACAATATTACTCACCTCAAAATCATTTTGCCAAACAAAGGATACTCTAAAAGAAATTAGTTTACCCGCAATAGTGATTAAGGCATTTGAACAAAACCGTAAATTGAAAGATGTTCCTGCTGCAGTTAATTATATTGGCAGGCAAATGCTTGATAATTTTCCTGCATCCTCAATTGTTTCTGCGATTAATACAACACCCGGAGTTAGAATAGAAGAGCGCTCCCCCGGAAGTTATCGTTTAAATATCAGGGGCAGCTCTCTTCGTTCGCCTTTTGGTGTTAGAAATGTAAAAATATATTATAACGATATTCCTTTTACTGATCCGGGAGGAGATTCTTATTTAAATCAGCTTGGCAATTACGATATCAATTCTATCGAAATAATTAAAGGATCAAACAACAGTGTTTATGGAGCAGGCACAGGCGGGGTAATGCTGATAGAAAGTATTAATGAAAAAGATCAGGGGCAAATTTTGGGAGGATATACTATAGGGAGCTATCATTTGCAAAACTATAATGCATCTTTAACTTCTGCCTCTGATAAATATGTGGTTCGCTATGGATTTCAGTATCAAAAAAGTAATGGGTATAGAGAACATAGCAAGATAGAAAAAACGACAGCAGGCTGGAATGGCTTATTTAAATTGGGTAAAAAAAACTTATTGAAGACAACCTTTTTATTTGGGGACCTTTTTTATGAAACTCCGGGAGCATTAACTAAGGCGGAATTAATGGCAAGTCCTAAAGCAGCAAGGCCCGGCAATCCGGGGGCAGTAACCGCAAATGCTTATATCAAACAAAAAACTTTTTTATCCGGTGCATCTTATGAGCAAACTATCACATCAAAATTGCAAAATAAAACTACCCTGTACGGTATGTTTACCGAGCTTATAAATCCTAATTTAAGGAATTACGAGAAAAGCTCGAGGCCACATTTTGGAACACGTACTGTTTTTAAATTTCAGCAATCTTTCAAAAATGCAGTGCTTGATATAAATGGGGGCGGAGAGTTTCAACAAGGATTTACATCAGTGAATATTCATAAAAATATAAATGGTAGCAGCGATAGTTTACGCAGCCATGATGAAATTAATAACCGGCAGTCAATGATGTTTTTACAAACATCTCTTGATTTTAAAGACTGGATATTAATAACCGGCGCAAGTTGGAACACTTTGAAGGTAAGGTTTCAAAGGTTTATTCCTGCTTCATCAGGTAAGCAGAACCGGGTGTTTAATAATCAAATAGCTCCACGCTTTTCAGTGATGAAGAAATTTAAGGAGTTAAACATTTATACAAGTATAGCCAAAGGATTTTCTCCTCCCACAACAAACGAATTATTACCAACGGGCGGTGCAATTAACCTGGGATTAAATGCAGAAGAAGGAACTAATTATGATTTGGGCTTAAAAGGAACTTTCTTTAATTCTTTGTATGTTGATATTAACCTGTTTACATTTTCTTTAAGCAATACTATTGTGCAAAGGCGTGATGCGGCGGGAGGTGATTTTTTTGTAAATGCCGGGAAAACAAAACAGCACGGTATGGAAACACTGATAAGTTACCCCTTGCTTTTACCTACTGCTGATTTTAAAAAAAGCTTGTTCTGGTTAAGTCATACCTGGCATAATTTTCATTACAAGGAATTTAAGCAACTCACTAATGATTTTAGTGGCAAACGACTTCCTTCAGTGCCACAACACACTGTTTCATCTGGTGTTGATATTTTAATGAATAATGGATTCAGCGCCGGTATAAATTATTTTTACAGTGATAAAATTCAGCTCAACGATGCAAACAGTGAACATGCAGAAAGTTATCATTTGGTAGGTGCAAAGCTTGGGTTTGAAAAGTTGTTTAAAAATAGAACAGGCTTAAAAATATCAGGGGGAGCAGATAATCTTTTAAACGCACATTATAGCCTGGGTAATGATATTAATGCTTTTGGTGGAAGATATTACAATGCCGCTCCGCTGAGAAATTTTTATGCTTCAGTTACTTTTATGTTTGCAAAGTAAGATTGTTGAACTTGTGATTTAGCCTACAATTTTAAAATCCGCTCTTATATTTTATTGCGTCAAAAGAATCATGCCTATAAGATGATAATCTGCATCATATTCAACTTTTTTCTTTAGGAATAAAATCATTCATCACTGCTTGCCGAATGAGTGCAGGAGGTAGGATACCCTGCGACAAAATAAAATCATGAAAACGCAACTGGTTAAATTTCGTGCCTAAAGCCTTCTCTGCATCTTTCCGGAGTGCAAGCATTTTTGTATAGCCATAGAAATAACTGTTTGCCTGCCCCGGCGCATGTAGTGCATAGCGCTCAACCTCCTGCTTTGCAAAAGCATGCGACTGCACCACATCTTTCATCAATAGCTCAAGAGCCTGCTGCTGGGTTGTCTTTCCTGACTGCAGCTCAGGATCTAAAAATGCCCGGGCTGCCCGGAGCAACCGATAATCCAAAGAAATGAGCTGACCTTCCACCGGCATATAGGGCCGGGTAATGTATTCAGAGTAAAGCGCCCAGCCCTCTACATTAGTTGAGTTAAAGGCATAAAGTGCACGTGCCTGCGATACACCTTCTTCCACCATTTTATCGAATTGCAGTTCATGGCCAGGCCGGGCTTCATGGGCTATGATCGTCCATGAAGCAGCATCAAAAGTAAAATCATCATATTTATCAATCGCTGTTTCCCCGGGAGCAGCAGGCATATTCAGGGGTAGTACAAAAACGCCCCTTTGGCCTGTGTTATTCAAAAATGGTGGCGGCACCATATGCGGTGCCGGTTGTTGTGCTGTTTCGGCAGCAGTTGACAACCGGATAATAGCCGGGCGGTTAGGTAATGTAATCAGTTGCTGTTTCCTTATGATGTCCTCTATATCACGCAGGTGGCTCTCATAAAGCGGAATAATGGAATCCCCAATGATCTGTTTATTTTTCAAAAATTTAATTACTTCCCTGTAATCATTTGATGGCAGATTATATTTTTTGGCGATATCTTCAGCAAGGGGTTTCATCTGGTTCTGGAAATCTGTGAAGGCGGCATGAGCCATTTTAGCCAGATCAGCAGGATCAATATCAACACCATATATTTCAAGCGCAAGTTTATATTCATCAGGAGTCAATCTGAAATCGGTATGTGCCCTGGGCAACAGGTTAGCACGTATCCATGCATCATAACTTTCCAATTGTTTTTTAATGGTTGCGTATGCATGCTCCCACCCTGCTTGCTGGTATTTTTTAAATAACTCCTCGATACCACTGACCATGCTTGCATTACGTGATAGCTCAACTTCCATTTGCTGCCTTGAAGGATAAATCATGTTTGGAGCGTACAATTGCTTTTGGGTACGATCCTGTAGAATAGCAGTAAGTGGCTGGTTTCCTTTTATCAAACCAGCATACTTTCTCAACCGGACTATAGCAGCAGAACGACGCTCAACCGGTGTCTGATCATCAAGCAGGATTTGCAGCCCTTCGAATATAGTGGAGGTAGCATTAAGAAAGGAAACCTTTTTATATAACTGAAAATCCTGCCTGCGAAAATCCAATTGTACATTATTTATTAGAATGTCAAGGTCTTGTCGTACCGCCGGGTTTTTTTCTGTTTGTTTAGCACTTTTTAATAAAGAAATTGCAGCCTGCTTTTCTTTACGCTGAACTATAATATTAGTAAGCGTTGGAATTGATATGAGAGTGTCACATTCGGCAAGACCCTGGGACGACCCAAACTCAGGAGAATATTTTTTATCAATATCAAGCAGCATCATGGTATAACTATTTGATTTAGATATCCAGACTGTATCATTAACAGCAGTTTGAGTTTTTGCTGAAACTGGAAGAATGGCTAAGATTATTATTACTATTCTTATAATTTTACTGAGGTTGATCATATAATATAATTTTCTTTTGAAATATTAAGAATGTTTTGCGGGCAACAAATCATCATGTTTATCTTCATCAGTTATATAAAGAGACAGGCAATTTTAAAATGATAATCAATCTTGAATCAAATCATAAATTTAAATAATGTACCCGCTTAAAAAGACTTACTTCCCCTGATTATAAAATTCGCTCTTTTATTTTGCCGGTTTGTTTATTTTTTAATATCAATTTCTTTGTGCCAAAATGCGTCATCTCTTCTTTAATGAGATAATGATCTGCATCATATTCTACTAAATGGCTTTCTTTACTCAATCCGGTTCTTCCTCTCCATATATCAAGCTTTACAGGCTCCCATAATTTGCTTTTGGCTGATTTGTAAGCAGCATCCAGAACGGCATTTACCACGTAGCCATCATAAAAAGTTTCTTTTGGTTCACGGCCTTCTTCCATGGAGCGAAACATATCTGTAAACATATGGTTATACCCCAGGTCATTAATTTCATCGCCAACAGGAAATAACCAGCCGGAATTACTTTCAGATTTTTCTGAAACATAATCGGCGCCTTTGCCCGTCGTAAACATTTCTAAACCGGTTCGTAAAAAATTATTTATCCAGATTGTTCCTTCTGTTCCCATTACTTCATCTCTTAAATCTAAGCCTCCTCTGAAGGTCCAGCTTACTTCAAACTGACCGATAGCGCCATTCTCATATTTCACCAAACCTATGGCATGGTCTTCCGCATCAATAGGTTTTACCTGCGTATCTGCCCAGCACATTACTTCTATGGGCCTGATATCTTTTCCAATAAAACATCTTGCTATTTCAACACAATGGCAACCAAGATCAAGAATACAACCACCACCTGCCTGTTCAATATCCCAAAACCAATCGCTGTGAGGACCCGGATGGGTTTCTCTTGATTTTGCCCAGAGAATTCTGCCCAAAGCACCGTTCTTTACACTTTCAAATGCCTTTAAAAATTTGGGGGTATAAACAAGATCTTCGAGATAACCGTTGAAGATACCAGCTTGTTCAACCGCTACCAGCATACGTTTTGCTTCTTCTGCATTACGGCCGAGTGGTTTTGTTGTGATCACTGCTTTTTTATGTTTGCAGCAAAGCAGTACAGCTTCTTCATGTATGTTATTTGGTAATGAAATACATACTACATCAACATCAGGATGTGCAATAGCTTCTTCCATATTGGTTGTAGCATGAGCAACTTTGTAATCTTCTGCAAATTTTTTTACACTTTCTTCACGGCGTGAATAAACGCTTACGATCTTGTCTTTACTTCTTTGT
>JBDSAQ010000131.1:0-7848 GCA_039922095.1 Ginsengibacter sp.
TCACTCTTCCAGCAATGAATACCGTTACCGCTTTGCAGTTCTTCAGTGCCATAGGAAAGCAATGTATTATTTTTAATCAGGCATTTATTTCCATATTGTATGTAGATGCCGAAGTTGGTATCATCTAAAATATTATTTATCACAGAAACGTTGCGGCTGTTATAAATTTTTATCCCTGCAATGTCCTGTATCTCTGACCTGCCTGCGTGTTGGAGCTTAAATCCATCAACCACTACACCATTATTTTTTATAGATATTATCTCATATTTATTTTCGCCATCAAGTACGGGATTATTAATTCCCTTTAATACAATTGATGAATTAATAATAATATTCCCCTCGTGATAAATTCCTGTTTCCACTAACACCGTATCACCATTTGTTGCAAGTGTCAGCGCTGCTTTGATAGAATTTATTTGCCTTGATTTACCGACAGTAATTGTTTTGCCTAAAGTTTTTTTTATGGAGAAGCAACAAAGCAGAATGAAAAGTATGGCTAAATGATTTTGCATTGAATCTTTTTAAGCCCCTTGTAAATTAAGTTTATCCGTTAAAAGAGGAATGGTAAAAAAAATTATTTTGTGAATCCCTCCCAGCTAACCGGGTTGCCTTTAAATTTTTTTGAAATACTTTGTAAAGATTGTTCATCAGCAAATGCTGCAATATTTCCTCCCATTGGCGAACGCAGCTCATCACTTTTTAAAAGATGAGCTTTTGATGCTTCAATAAAATTATGAGTACCATCAAAGCTTACAAGGTAAATTCCCTTAATATCTTGTTTATTAAATGAGGCAGACTTTTTAAATGATATCAGACAAGACAAATCATCAAACTTAAAAATCTTATTTTTTTTAGTGATTATTTCGCCGCCAAATTTATTATCTGCAAAGGTCATTTTACAGAATGAACATGCATCAACTCCGATTTTTATTGGTTGTGGACCTGCATTGCAGGAGGCAAATAAAAACAGGAAAACTGAGGCGGCAACTATTGCAGCTTTACGGGAAACAAAATTACTTCTGTTTTGTTTTTTTTCTTTTACTATCTGAATAATTATGCAGAGCACTAATAATAAACCTACTAAAATAAATAAGTAACCTCCAATGTCGGGTACTGAATAAGCACCAAAATTTAGAAGCTGCTTATAGCCAATAAGGGGCGGCTGGTATGCCATCCCGGGAATTTGTATTGCGGCCTCAGGATTAAGATCATGGCCATAATTATATTCCCATCTCCAGAAATCTATCATTGCTACAACACCAAAGATTATAAATAATGAGAGAAAAGCTATGAGCCATTTTTTTTTGTTAAGAAATGCAACAACAAAACAACATAGCCCAAAAAAACCAATAATAAAGGGCAATATTGTGAATTCAATAAAATCTTTAGTATGCAATGTTTTCATGCCGATATAATGGTTGAGGCCATTAATTATACCAACACTTCCGTCTAATTTATTTGGAAAAATCTTTAATACTAATCCTTCCGGATATTGTGGTGCACTTAATTCTATTTTCCACATCGGAACAAATAGAACGGCTATCAGTAAAATTCCGCTTGCAGTTAATATTGCTTTAACCCATCTTGTTAACTGGAAATTTTTCATGACGCAAATTTTATAGAGAACCCGGCACTCTAAACCTTACTCCTTTTATTTTTTAGTAGGCGGCAATAAAACTCCATCCACCACATGCACAATACCATTTGATGCAGGTACAGAGGCAATGATATGAACGTTATTATTTAAAGTTACTTTACCATCTTTTACACTCACTGTTACATTATCGCCATTAACCATACCGAGCGTTTGCCCATCCTGGAAGCTTTCTGCTTTCATCGCAGACAGTAATACATGATACTGAAGAATATTTTGCAGATCTTCTTTCTTTTCAGGTTTCATTAATTCATCTACTGTTCCTTTGGGCAGCGCATCAAATGCTGCATTGGTGGGTGCAAAAACAGTAAATGGACCGGCATTGGAAAGCGAGGTTACAAGATCAGCCTGTTTCACAGCTGCAACCAATGTTGTATGATCTTTTGATCCTGCAGCAACTTTTACAACATCTTTTTGTGACTCATCGTCTTTTACATTTTCCTGGCCACCTGCAACTGTTGTTGTTTCATCTGTAGATGTTTTATCCTGCACATCGCCGTCGCTGTTGCATGAAATAAGCAACATTAATATTATACCTGCAAAAAGCTTTATCATATTTTTCATAATATACTTTTAAATTATTTAAGACTTACTACTTTCTTAACTGAATCAACTGGTATTGAATTTTGACCAAGGCTAAAAGAAATTGGGACTGTTGATCCGGCTGGTGATACTCTTACGTAACCTGACATTTCCTGATGCAAAGCGCTGCAGAAATCAGTACAATACATAGGAAATACGCCAATTCTGTCCGGCACCCATTTCAGGGTCTGCGTTTCTCCCGGCATAACTAGCAATTCACCATTGTTGTTCCCTTTAATGGCAAAGCCATGCGGTACATCCCAATCCTGTTCAAGATTGGTTATATGAAAATAAACTTCGTCTCCTAACTTTATGCCTTCAATATTATCCGGCGAAAAGTGTGACCGTATTGCAGTTGCATACACATGTACTTTTTTGCCTTCCCGAACAACCTTACTTTCTTTTTCTCCCATAGATACACCCGTACTCTTATTTTCATCTATCTTAAATATTTTTAAAGAATTTTTTGAGATGAGCGCCGCAGGAACTGCCTGCGCATAATGTGGCTCACCAATAGTTGGGAAATCAAGGAGAAGTTTCATTTTATCTCCACTGATATCAAATAGCTGTGCACTTTGTGAAAGTTCAGGGCCTGTAGGTAAATACCTGTCTTTGGTTATTTTATTATAAGCTATTAAATATTTTCCGTAAGGCTTTTTGGTATCTCCACCAGGGACACATAAATGGCCAGGTGAATAATAACAAGGCTGCCTGTCAAGAACTTTCAGATCTTTAATACTCCATTTTACTATTTCAGAAGAAACAAAAAAAGTAGTGTAAGCATTTCCTTTGCCATCAAATTCGGTATGCAAAGGCCCCAGGCCAGGCTTCTTTACTTCTCCATGCAGAGCCGCTTCATACTTTATAACCGGGATACCTGAATAATCGCCATCAAAACTTTTATTGGTTATTGCCTGTTGTATTTTGGTAAAAGAAAAAACCGGGATCAACGCCGCAAGTTTTCCACTCCCGACAATATATTCTCCTGTAGGATCAACGTCACAACCATGCGGAGACTTAGGGCATGGGATCATATAAACTAGGCCGGGAAGGTCTTTTGCATCCAACACCATTACTTCCGTTTCTATAACAGAAGTGGATGAATGTGTTGTCTCGCTGTATTTATTATGAGCATATTTAACGGATTGCTTTTGTCCCTTTCCCTGTTTTAAATATTCCTCTGCTTTTTTCCAGTTAACTGCCAAAATAAAATCTTTATCACGCTGAGATGCATTTACTTCAAGTAATGAGTTAGCCTGTTCAGAATTATAACAACTAAAGAAAAACCAACCATGGCTTGGGCCTTTACCGGCATGGCTTAAATCAAAATTCATTCCCGGCAGTAATATCTGGAAAGCAATTTTCATATTTCCATCAGCAGGAGCCACACTTAAAAAACTTAAAGTTCCTTTGTAATTCTGTTTATAGGTATTAATAGGAACATCGCCATTTGAATTATCCATTGGTACGCTAAATCTTGTACCAGCCACTACATACTCTGTATTTTCAGTTATAAAAGGTGAGGAGTGATTGCCTGCGCTGTTAGGTATTTCAATAATTTCTGCAGTGCGAAAAGTCTTGAGATCAATGCGTGCTATACGGGGTGTATTATTTGCATTGGCAAACAGCCAACGTCCGTCAATTTCACCATTGGTCTGTGATAGTTCAAGGTGGTGCTGGTCATCCCATGGAACTGCGCCATGTGAAGTATTTAACATAGGCTTTGTTTCTTCACTATAGCCCCATCCGCTTTCCGGGCCAACAGAAAATACAGGAATAACCCGAAGAAGGCGGCCTGATGGTAGGCCATAAACGCTTACCTGGCCGCTAAATCCGCCTGAAACAAAATTGTATAGTTCATCATATTTTCCGGGGGGCACGTATGTTCTTGATGCCACGTCTCCACCAACGGCACTACCTGCATTTTTTGGCTTACAACTGGTTAAGAAAAGCACCAGGCATAAGGATGAAATTACTAACGCATTTAATTTAAAATTTTTCATAGTATTTATTTATTAGAAGAAGATTATTTAACGCCATCGTTTTTACGCATGAATTCCAAAAGCTGACGGGCATCATTATCAGCAAGACTTTGGTTGGGCATACGAACCAAACATATTTCAAGCTGTGCCTGGGCTTTAGGATCCTTATCTAACATCTCATCTGTATTGGTAATAAAGTTCATGATCCATTCAGGCTTGTGTCTTTCTGAAACACCTTTCCATCCCGGTCCGACTAATTTTTCATCCGTTGTTTTGTGGCAGCCAGAGCATTTAACATCATAAATTTTTTCGCCCCCTGTTGCCATAGCGGCATCAAGCTTATCGCCTACATCTACTGTAGTAAATTTCCCGACTCCCCGGTTAGGATCATATGCAGGAGCATCGCCGCCAGGTGTTGGAATTTTTTCTCCATTTGGATCAGGTGTGGTTGTCGCAGAAGTTGTTTTTGAAGAATCATCAGAACCATCACTGTTACAGGCATACATAAAAATTGCGAGGATAACAAGAATCGTTGCGTTTTTCATATCATGAGTATTTAATTTATGAATACAATCCAAAAAAATAATGATAGGAGTACATCACTTATGATCTCAATCATAAGTTCACGGATAGAAATTATAAAGTATACGGTAACTTAGTTTTAAAAAATAGGGGAAGGGGTAATTCAGTTTGAATAGGAGGTTAAAAGTAAAGGAATATAATGATAAGTGAAAGAATATTACTTGGCAAAGGAGCAATTTTAGAAAGTATTATAAAAATCAACTCATTTATTAGCGGATTGTAGAGGGTAGCGTAAGAATGGTAAGCATAAATGAAAGTGGAAAGAGTTCATCCAGGGTATGTTCAAGTCGGGCCAATCGTTTCGAGAGCCTGTATTACTAATTGATGGACCATAACCTGCAAGTGCGTAGCTAATGAAGATTCATTCATGCTTGTAATAATAAAATAGATTTTTTAAATATATTGGAAGAGCATTCTGAAGTTTTATTTAGTTTCTGTAAATGCTTGCAAAAAGAATTTATAACAATTCGCTTATTACAAAAGAGATATCAATTCAAGGTACTGACCACCGGAATTTTTTTATTTAAAAATTATTAAAAATGATGATAGTATAAACTAATTTCCCAACTAAAATTTGAAATGCTGATTAGCAGGAAATATCTGATTTTTAATCTATCTCCCTGAAGACTTTTATTGAGTAACAGTAAGCTTGAACCCTGAGATAACTGTAAAATTTACTTCAGGATTTATTGTAAGGCTTTTAATAACGGCATTGGAATTTACTATTACTGTTCCGCTATTTATAATTACATCGGTATTATTATCCGGCACTTTTCCACAAGTCCAGTTGCCGGGAGTTTCCCATGATGAATTAATTGCCCCTGTCCATGTGGCGCTGGTGCAGGATGCGGGGCTATAGGTGATAGTAAGTGTAGTAGCCGCCAAATTACTTTCTTTTGAGCCAAATAATCTTGCAGAAAAAGAAGATGTTTCATCTCCAATCAATATCCATCCAAAATTTGATTGCGGTGTATCAACCCATTTTTGTACATCAGCGGTCAAGTCCGGGGAATTTACAAATGTATATACGCCAATATCATTAACTGTAACATTAGAAGAAACCGTTGCTGAAAAATCGCCGCCGCTTACTACCCAGGCTTGTGTGCAGCCACCCGTTCCATTGGCAAAACTGCAAGTCCACGTAGCATCTCCTGCAGAAGCCGCAGCGCCGGAACCTCCGTTTGCTGATGAAGTACCTTCGCCCCATGCAGCAAGGCATTTGTGCAACTTTACATTATTGGGCGTTCTTGAGGCTGGCTGCGGAGCTTTTGTACAGGTTATAGCCAAGGTTACACTGGTTATTACTGAGCCTGCGGGGATTGAGGTTACATCAAATTGTAAGAGGCCTCTTTGTACAGCACCTTGCCCTGTTTTACCAACAAAATAATCTGCCCCTGCACCATTACTATTAGCAGCATTTTCATTGAATATGGTATTATCCTTAACAGGATGCAGAGTGGCTGTTTGCCCAATACTTTGTTTATACGTACAGGCCAGAAAACAAATAAGTAAGAAAAATTTAGTCATAAGGATTGATCTCAAAAATAAACAATGTAGGTAGGTTCCCGCAAATCTAAAAATTATCTTTAAAAATCTTTTTGACAATAAACTTAAAAAAAATAACTGTTGAATCGCCAATACGACTTGTAGGGCAGTGCATAATTTTTGCACCACATACAGCGGATAGGGTCATCGTCAGGAAGTTGTAAAACCATGCAGAAGTAATGGTAAAGCCACCTCACTCCTGAGATGGTTTTGTCATTTTAACTAATCTAACTTATTATTCTCTTATCAATTTACTAACCTTATTAACGCCATTTGAAATTAGCCGAACTACATAAATTCCTTTGGATAGATGGCCAATTGGTATGCCCGTAGTGCCAACTATTTGATTAGCCAAAACCCTTTGACCCTGCTGATTATAAATCGTTACCTTAACAGGAGATGTAGTGCCTGAAGGTGCAATAATCAATATATCTCTTACCGGGTTAGGGTACATTACAAATTCAAACGTAGTATTCTTTGAAACCTTAATCAACAGGATAATACTGTAAGTGAACTTACCATCCTTATCTACTATTTTCAGGCGATAGAAATTGTTTCCTTCAACAGGCAGGTCATCAATTGTATTGTATACAGTGCTGCCTTTACCATTCACAATTGCAATTTTAGTAAACTGTCGGCCATCAGTGCTTCTTTCAACCTCATAATGTTGAACGTTTAATTCATTTACCGATTTCCATTGCAGGTAAGACTTACCATTACTAAGCCTGGCAGTGAAAGAAATGGATTGTATAGGAAGAACATTAAGCGAAGCATTGTAGGTATCTGGATTATACATAGCGAGGAACTGTCCACCTTCTACGATACTATCGGGGATACCGGTATTGTAATGGGCCTGGTCTGCAAGTAAGAACCAGCCTGCTCCAAGAATATTCTGAACATCTATAACTCCTGATGATTCTTCATCCTGTGTCAGGAATTTTGAACCTCCTGTAATAAAACGGGTAGAGTCATGAGTGCCTGTTTGTTTTAATTCATCAGTGGACACAGTGTATTGCCATACTTTTCCAAGATGAGACTGGTTGCCAACATCTTCCAGTAATATTAAATGTCCATACTGATCAAAGCCAATATTATCAAGCATTTTCTGACCTTCTGTTCCATCAAGCACAGCTTCAATAGTGCCTCCCGTTTCCGGATTGGCAATATCATCAAAACGAAGCCTCCACAAACGGCTTGGTGCTGTAAATGAATTTGTGGTAGCAAAGTAAAAGTCACGCAGGTTTGTGGGATCCCATGCGCCATCTTCAGGGCGAAGGAAGGCTGTAACTCCACCGGCTACGCTTGCCGCATCAAGGGCTGCACCTGTTGTGTTTTGTACAGAGCCTAAATCAAACAGGCTGAAACGTGTGCCTGCAGCAGGTACTGTAGCACTGCTTTCCAGTGCCATACCTGTTACTGAAACGCCAAACAATTTTCCATTGTTCAATCCTGCTTTATCTACTTCACTTCCTGTGTTTGTTTTTGTGCCTGCATAAATGTAAA
>JBDSAQ010000132.1:0-6186 GCA_039922095.1 Ginsengibacter sp.
AACGCCTTTATTTATCTTGGTTTGAATGATGATGTGGATCCGCCTGCGATGATAAACGAATTAAACGATGGACAGGAAACCGGGCGCCATTTTGATGCAGATAAACATGTTGCAAAATGGCCGGTAAAAAAACATGATCATGTTTCTATTCCCGCAGGTACAGTGCATTGCAGCGGCGCAAACTGCATGGTACTCGAAATAAGTGCAACGCCTTATATTTTTACTTTCAAACTATGGGATTGGGATCGCCTTGGACTTGATGGAAAACCAAGGCCTATAAACATTGAGCATGGTGAAAAAAATATTCAATGGAACAGAACAGCATCTTGGATAAAAAAGAACGCTTTAAACCTTGTTGAAACGCTAAAGGTTGAGGATGGGATTCGTGAGGAAAGAACAGGGCTTAATGAACTCGAGTTTATAGAAACCCGGCGTCATTGGTTCACCAAAAAAGTTTTGCATAATACTAATGGCGGAGTGAATGTATTAAATCTCGTGGAGGGCCGGGAAGCTATAGTTGAAAGTCCATCGAATGCGTTCGAACCATTTGTAGTGCATTATGCAGAAACATTTATTGTGCCGGCGGCTGTCGAAGAATATACTATTCGTCCATATGGCGAATCAGAAGGAAAAGAATGTGCAACGATAAAAGCTTATGTAAGGTAGTGAGAGGTAAATCGTGAACTGTGAGTAAAACATCTCTCGTTTAGTTTCACGTTTTCAATGACATAAATATAATAACGAGTTATTAAAAAGAACTTTAACCAACGAATGCTATTTATGAATCATGTTCAAACATTACAACAAAACAGTACAAAAAGCGCTGCGGATTTTATTCTGAAAATATCCGTGGTAGCAGCAATCGGCGGATTGCTTTTTGGTTACGATACAGCTGTAATAGCTGGTGTGATCGGTTATCTGAAAATAAAATTTAGCTTATCACCTGCAATGGTTGGCTGGGCTGCAAGCAGCGCAATTTGGGGATGCGTGCTTGGAGCAATGTTTGCCGGCTACATAAGTGATACAATCGGAAGAAAAAAGGCGTTGCTCATTACTGCAATCTTATTTTTTATTTCAGCAGTAGCTGCTTCACTTGCAACTAATCTTACTCAATTTATTTTAGCCCGGTTAATCGGGGGGCTTGGTATTGGCGCAGCTTCTATGCTTTCACCATTATATATTTCTGAAATTGCTCCGGCAAAAAATCGCGGCACTTTGGTAAGCCTCTATCAACTTGCAATCGTAATCGGCATCAATGTTATCTACTTTGTAAATCTAAAAATAGCTGCCTATGGTAATGAGCCATGGAATGTAGAATATGGCTGGCGCTATATGCTTGCATCAGGAATATTGCCGGCATTAATATTTTTTATATTGCTGTTTCTTGTTCCCGAAAGTCCACGTTGGCTCACAAAGAAAAATCGCTCTGAAGAGGCATTCACCATTTTAGAAAAAGTAAATGGCGAAGAGAAAGCAAAAGCAGTTTTGCAGGAAATAAAAGATGCCTTAACACATGAAACAGGTACGATAAGGGAATTATTTCAACCCGGCTTAAGAAAGGCAATGATTGTAGGAATTGTGCTTGCATTATTCTCACAAATCACTGGCATTAACGCAATAATTTATTATGCTCCTGAAATATTTAAAACAGCCGGAGCCGGCGCTGAATCTGCATTATTGCAAACGGTAATACTCGGTTCGGTTAATACACTGTTTACTTTTGTTGCTATATGGCTTATAGATAAAGTGGGGCGCAAAATTTTATTATTATGGGGCGTTGCAGGTATGATTATTTCTTTACTTGCAATAGGCCTATGTTATTATTATAATTTCACTAACGGCCCGTGGCTGCTGATCTTCATCATCATTTACCTTGCTTCGTTTGCATCGTCTCTTGGCCCTATACCCTGGGTGATCATGTCAGAAATATTTCCAACTAAAACACGTGGCATTGCTATGTCATTTGCAACTGTTGTATTGTGGATCGGGGTTGTGCTCATTACCCAGTTAACGCCAATAATGCTCGGAGAACTTGGTGGCGCATTTACATTTTTATTGTTCATGATAAATGCGATTATACTCATCATTTTTACCTGGAAAGTAATTCCTGAAACAAGGCAACGAACGCTTGAAGAAATTGAGTTAAGTTGGAAAATAAAATAATGGAATGTAAAATGATTTAGATGATTTTTGTAATCCAGACCTGTATTATCATCCCAGATTCAGGTTTTTTTACTAATTGATTTATATAGTTCTCTTCTTTCGGTGATAGCTAAATTTGTTTTCCGCTTACCATTGTTTTATTTACTTCAATAGTTCCGTAAACGGTTTTTAACTCCGGCTTTCCGCCTTTAAGGCTTACTGTTCCAAAACCGGTTTCAGTGGAAAGAAAAGAAGTGAAGTCCCCCACCTTGGAATCTATGTACAACGTCTTATCTACGGCATCATAACGAACACCGGTTAGCGCCTGCAGGTAAGCATAGCTTGATAAAGCCCGTGCATACCAATGGCCACATTCATATTCGTTGAAAGGATTTCTTATGCGGCCATCATACCGGTTGCGTGAAGCACGGAGAATTTCAAGTCCTTCTTTTACATGACCCATCAACATTAAGTGAGAAGCCACCTGGTGTTCAATGCCGGTCCACACCTCATCGCTGTACACAAATGGCAAAGAGAGCTTTCCGCCTTTAGGCCACGAGCATAATAATAAACCACCTTCATCACCCAATGCAAATGAAGGACGTTGCGGATTAGAATGTTCACTTAAATTTTCTTTTAAATTATATTTATGAACAGCCTTTAAATGGCTTTTTATTTTTACAGGATCTATGTTATCATCAAGGCCGCACATGCGGCCAATCCAGGCGCCTAATATGCCGTCGGATAAACAGCCTTTTCCATATTGATATTTGGGACCTTCCTTTTCCAATAACTCTTTTGCTTCTTTGGAATACTCACCACCAAAGGATTTAACCGTGGCTGGATTTTGTGCATTCAATCCGGTGAATTGAATTTTTTGAATAAAATATTCGCCATCATATAATTCTGTCTCCAATATCTTCTTCCCTTTTATCGCAAGCTGTTCATATTGCGAAACATCATTACCTAAAAATTTTCCCATTGCAGCAATGGCCTGCAATGCCCCTAAATAAAAACTGCAATGCATACCATCAGCTCCCCAGAATTCAATATCGTATGTGTTGTGATGTGGCTCTTCTATAACCCCTTTGTGACGCGGATCCCAGGTTTTTATACAATAGTCCATGCTTGTTTTTACCATGGGATATAATTTTCTTACCCATTCATTGTCACCGCTTATTCGCCACTCACGATATACTTTCATAATGCCCCCAAGCTGCCCGTCTGCTGCTGCATGAAAATCATGAGTAGCGGGTTGTATAGGCAACACCGATCTGAAATTCTGATGCCCGTCTTTATCCTGGTTTTCACAAAATTCTGTATCTCTTAAGCTTCTTTCCAATGCAGGAAATAAATGAGGAATAGCCTGTGCATAATTCCATACATGTGTGCAAGAACCATGGCAACAGCCCCAGCTGTCACCACATCCTTCAAAGCTCCACAGGCGTCCATCATATTGCCGCATCACGGTAGGCGATTTTAAAATAGTGAGATTTGCGGCAACAGCTTCGATCACTTCAGGCGGTAAAGTGCTTGCATAAAAAGCCTCCTTAAACAGGGTTGATCTTTTCATTAAGTCTTCATAATTTTCTTTCCAATACGCCGCAACTTCTTCTACATTTTTAAACCTGCTGCTATACCATGGCTTGTAAAACTTTCCATTAAAATCTTTATCATATTTATCGAGTGAAATATCTGAAGGTGAATTGCAGCAACCGCTGGCAGGATCGCAACTTTCTTTTCGTTCTCCCAATTTTCCAAATGTAAATTCAGAATCCGGAGAATACCAGTTCATCATTAAACGAATAACTTTTTCTTTGCCGGGTGAAAGCTTAAAGGATACATACAATGATGCTCCGGGGGCATTTTCTTCCACAGGCGCAATTGCCTGGGCCGCTCCATTTTTTATTGTGTTCCATGCCATAGTAACGGGATCCCACCAGCCACCGCGAAACCAGCAATGATCAACCACTGTTGTATCATCGTTTGTAAAAACAGCAAAATCTGTTGCATAAGGTTTTTCTTTTGTGCCTGCCTCTGATAAAATAAATCCATTTTGTATTGGCCGGATAGCATTTTTTCCTCCCTCTTTTTTTAAAAAATTTTTTGAGTTGAAAGAAAAAGCTGCATCAATGGTTGCTTTGCCTGTATTGATAAATTTATATTCTATTGCGCCTACAGGTAAACCTGAATTATCATCATCTGTAGGAATGAAAGGGCTCCAGGCAGTTACCTGAATATTCAGTGGCAAATCAGCATCACTTATATCAAGATAAGCGAAAGGGAATTTTGTTTTAAAAGATGCATTTCGAAAACGTGGAAGCCCTGTGGTAGAGCCAGCTAAGCCATTACCGGCATCTGGTTGACCAAATTTTTTCCAGTCAGGCACCGGGCCTTCTAATAATTTAGTGCCGTTTTTAAACCCTTTCACTGATAAGGCGGCAAACATGCCCGGCTCATTAAAAATTTCGGGCTTGTTACGCACCGACATGTGGGAAATTGCACCCGTACCTTCAATGCAAAACATGCCTGCACCAAGGCCGCCAATAGGGAAAGCTATGCGATTTAAGTATTCGCCTTTGTAGGCTGTATTGTAAGGTCTCTTTTTATTTTCTGATGATGATGGTTGTTTTTGTTCTTCGGTAGTTTCTGTATTATCCAAGGTATTTTCAATGTTAGCAGGAAGCATGGCAGTAACGGGAAGTATGGCAGCACTGATACTGCCCATACTCACGTTCTTAATAAATGATCTGCGATCGGAATTTTTTTTCATACAAAAATGTATTTGTTTTTAGAAGATTCATGAAAACTTTATTTTTAATCATCTTACTTTTTTACCAACCAGTAATTTTTTTAATAAACGGAATTAATTCATTGGCCATTTTTTTATGTTCTTCTATGTTGGGATGCCAGTCACTTCCATGAGGATCAAACGGACTGAAATTAAAATAAAAAATGGCTTTATCTGTATTTTTAAAATGATTGGTTATGGCGAGAACATGTGATTGAAATCTCATCAATTTATCACCTGGGCCAGAAGGGCCTGCTGCACAAATAATTTTTGCTTTAGGATAATGAAGCCTGATTTTTTCAACAAATTTTATGTAAGCGTTTACGAATTGTATGCTATCTAAATTTACCGAGAAATCATTACCACCAAGGGCTATTATTACAAGTTGTGGTTGATTCTTTGAGTAGTTCCACTTTGCTTTGCTACGGGCAACAACCTCATCATAAAAGTTAGGCTGGGTAAAGGTTTTATCACCACCATATCCCTGATACATGCCAATACCAGACCTGCAAATGCCAATATAATCAGCATTAAACTTCCTGGCGGCAATAGCTCCGTACGTTGTATAATTATTTTCTGTTGCGTAAGTAAAATGTTCCTCACGGCTTTTACCTTCATCACCATATCCACAGGTATATGAATCACCAATAAATTCAATAGCCAGTTTATTTTTTTTAAGGGGAATTAATTTTTTGCCTTCATCAATATTAAAGCCTGAAAAAGTGGTGTTGCCTCCGTGCCATTCAGTGCGCCTGAAAATTTCGAGAGTATGTTTTTTATCAGCAAGATGTTGAGCGATAAAATACTTTCCACCTTTTTTATCAGCTTTAAAAATAAATATACTGTCATCGAGCTTAACAGTAAACCAGTTTCTAAGGCTATCATCAGCAAACAGAACACAAATAGAAGTACCCGTAAAACCAGTTCGAATTGCAGACCCTGAATACATAAATACAGGTTTTTCTTTTTCAGAAAAATCAAAACGGCCAATGTATTGAATGTGGGTATCAGATGCCGGTAAGAAAAATTCATGATGGTGTTGTGCGAGGGAAGCAAGGCAAAGTGATGTACTGATAATTAGCAGAGATAATTTTTTCATTGTCTTTTTGTATACGTTATAATTTACTTAACAAGGTTAATAAGCAAATTCGGGGTAGACCATTATGTTATTTTTATGCTGCTTATAATAATTAGTCAACCCTCAAAAAGTCATTTTTAATTTTGGGCAATAAATTTCCAATAAGCATTTATAA
>JBDSAQ010000133.1:0-6750 GCA_039922095.1 Ginsengibacter sp.
AAGAAAAAGAAATTTTACAACAACTGGTAAAAGGCAAAAGCTTTAAAATGATTGCAGATGCGATTAATGCATCTTACGAAACAGTGCGTACGCACATGAAAAATATTTATGCCAAGCTACATGTGAACAGTAATACAGAAGCTGTATCAAAAGTATTGCAGGAGAAGATTGTTTAACTGCAATAAACGTTAAGCCTTATTTTATAAAAAGGTATAATGATCAATACAAAACTCACCTGCATAACATTTAATAGATCATCTCTAATACTGCTATTTTTTATACTGCTTCAGTTTTTGTGTAATTGTGGTATTGCCCAAAATAAAAATACAGACTCACTGCTGCAAAAATTGCGCAAAGCAAAAACCGAAAAAGATAAATTGATTTTTTACTGCGATCTTGGCTGGGAGTGGTATGCTATGAATGCTGATACGGCTATATACTATGCAGCCAAAGGGTTTCAGCAATCAACTGAACAGGGAAACAAAAAAGAACTTGCCTGCAATTGCAATGTATTGGGATTGGCTTATTTCAGAAAACGGATGGATAAAAAATCAATTGAATATTATTTAAAAGGAATTGAATTGTATAAACAATTGGGCGATAAAAAAGATGTTGCAAGGTTAAGTTCAAACATTGCAGATGTGTATATGAGTAAAGACAATTATGATGCAGCCCTTCAATACAGTTTAAGCGGGGTGCAGCAGGCAGAAAAAGATAATGACAGCATTTTAATTTCTTCCATCCACCGCTCGGTATCTATTATTTACCGCAATATGGAAAATTATAAAAAAGCTGAAGAATATATATTAAAATCGCTTGACTTTGCAGGCGCAGGCAGCAACAATACAAAGGGAAAAGCCCCGCTGGGTGCAGCCTATAGCAGTTATGGCATTTTGCTGCGCACAATGAAGCAATACGATAAATCTATAGTATTTGCAAAAAAATCAATTGAGGCTTATCACAATGCAGGTGATGATTACAATGTGGCGCTTGGCATGGAAAACCTGGCCGGAGCTTATTTTGATAAAAAGCAAATTAAGAATGCCCTGCAATATTACAACGAAGCCATGCAGCAATTTATTAAAATGAAAAGCCCTATAGATGAAGCTTATGAGCTGAACAATATTGCAGCCTGTGAAAATGAATTAAAACAATATGCCGGTGCGCTCACACACCTTGAAAAAGCAAGGAATATTTTCACAGAAAATAAAACGGATAATTATTTGATGGAGACAGAGAGCCTGTTGTCTGAAACCTATCAGTCATTGGGCAATACTGTAAAAGCTTTCGAAGCGTATAAAAAAAATATTGCAATAAAAGACACAATAAAAAGCCAGGAGCAGCGGAATAAATTAATGCAATTGCAAACAGAATATGAAGCCGCAGAAAATGAAAAAAAGATTGATGATTTAAAGAATGAAAAATTATTGCAGGATGAAAGACTTAAGCGCAACAGCATTGTTACACTAATTATGGCTGCAGTGATAGCGCTTATGATTTTTACCGGTTTTATTTTGCGCAACCGCTACAAGCTGAAACAAAAATTAAAAGAAGAAGAAATACGAAATAAGATTGCCTCTGATCTGCATGATGATGTTGGCAGCACGCTTAGCAGCATACGCATGTATAGCGGTATTGTAAAAGAGCAGGTGAAACAAAACCATCCGCAAAGCAGCGCCCTGCTTGATAAAATTAGCAGCAACAGCAAGGAGATGATCGAGAACATGAGTGATATTGTTTGGATGATAAAACCAGGCAATGACGAGTTTAAAAATATTGAAAGCCGCATGTTGAATTTTGCCAATGAGCTTTGTTCACCCTCAGGAATAAATTTTGAATTCAGCAAAGACAATGCAATAGAAAATATAAAGATGCCAATGGAGCAAAGAAGAGATATATATCTCATCTTCAAAGAAGCTGTAAACAATGCGGTAAAATATTCAGGCTGCAAAAATATACGCTCAACTATTTCATTTCAAAACCATCAACTACAAATTTTAATAGCCGATGACGGCAAAGGTTTTGATATTGATGCAGTAAAAAATGGCAACGGTCTTTCAAATATGGAGAAACGTACAGCAGCTTATAAAGGTAGTTTTGTCGTTCAGTCAGCACCAGGTGAAGGAACGGAGATTATTGTTGTATTTGGTGTCTGATTAAAATATTTCGGCCTTTTGCTTTCTGGCAAACAGCAATCCGGCGTTTCACTATATTGATATTCTTATGTATCCACAAAAGTATAAATAATGAAAATTTTTCTTCTACTAATATTTTGTTTATTGATAAACATTTTTATTGGATGCGATACGCACGTTTTAACTGACACTACCACTGATGAAAAACAACTGCTGCTGCTTGAATACAACTGGCTGAAAGCAGAATTTTCCCTTGACACAACTTATCTTTCCTCTATAATGGATACAACATTTACTGATATTTCGGAAGAAGGCATTCATAATAAAAATCAAAGCCTGAAAAGCATGTATAGCAGCATCAGCCAGAGACTTAACGATTCTGTTGTAATTGATTCTTTCAATTTTGAAAACGCTGTAGTAAATATGTATGAGAATACTGCAGTAGTAATTTTTACCGTGCACACATATGGCAAAAACAAAAAAGTTGTTACAGGCCGTAAAACAAGATTTTATGATGTTTGGATTAAACGCAAAAAAGAATGGAAAGTTGTATCATCACAGAGAACTATGATTAAATAACAGCGTTTATATCTGCAGCTATCTCCCAACCTTTTTCCTCCCTCAATTGCGGTATTGCGCACATTTCAAAAGCTTTTCATTTTTGCAATCATAAATACTGCAATCATGAAAATAAATCTTACACCAAAGGCACACAGTTTATTTATACTGTTCCTTTCACTTTCTTTATGCTCAAATGCACAAACATGGCAGCCGCTCGGCGATGATGATTTCAACCAGGCATCTTATCAAACTGCCACTTACACCAGCGTGGGCATTGCGCCTGACGGCACGACATATATTGCTTACGCAGATTATGAGAATGCAAAAAAGTTAACCGTAAAAAAATACAGCAATGGAGTTTGGACTTATGTGGGCACTACAGGTTTTTCAGATCATGAAGCAATATATGTGAGCCTTAAGATTGCGCCGGATGGCACACCTTATGTGGCCTTCAGAGATAATTACACGGCAAAACCCAATGTAAAAAAATGGGATGGCAGCACTTGGTTAACCGTAGGCGCAGCCAATTTCTCCGCAGGTGCGGCTGAAGATATTAGTTTTGCCATAGCTCCGGATAACACTCTTTATGTTGGTTATGTTGACAGGAGCCTGAGCAGTAAAGCCACCGTGCAAAAATTCAATGGAACTGCATGGGCAGTTGTTGGAACGGCTGGCTTTTCTGCCGGTATTTCTAATTATACGAGCCTTGCCATTGCACCTGATGGCACACCTTATATCGGTTATAGAGATTATGGCAACAGCAGCAAGGCAACCGTAAAAAAATTTGACGGAACAGCCTGGGTAGATGTAGGCACAGCCGGTTTTTCTGCTGCTGCTGCGGACAATACAAGTTTTGCCATTGCACCTGATGGCACGCCTTACATTGGATATTCTGATCAGAGTATAAGCAATAAAGCTACGGTGCAAAAATTTAATGGAACTGCCTGGGTAGTTGTGGGGATGGCAGGTTTTTCTCCGGGTATTTCAGATATTAATCTCGCCATTGCCCCGGATGGTAATCCTTATGTCGGTTACAACTATGCAGGGGTTAACGTAAAAAAGTTTGATGGCAGTGCATGGGTTGATGTTGGTACTCCCAAATTCGGCAGCTATGGCGGAATAGGCTTTGTTAACCCCAGAACTCCCGCATATATTGATATAGATTTTTCACCAAACAGCACTCCTTACATTGCTTATGAGGATGTGGGTACAACGGCGGCTTCTGACAAAGCCGTGGTAATAAAACTTGAAGGGAACAAATGGGTTGTATTAGGCGAACCCGGAATTGTTGGCGCTCATGAAGGCTCAAATAGTGCAACCATTACTATATCAAAAAACGGAACACCTTTTATTGGTTATATTGATTATGATAATGGAGGCAAAGCAACTGTAAAAAAATTCAATGGGGCTTCGTGGGAAAACGTTGGTAATGCTGGCTTTTCTGATACGCTTGTTGATAATACATTTATTGCAACATCACCCGGAGATACAACCTATATTATTTATAATGACGAAACCATTTTTGGTGGCGCCGGAGTTACAGTAAAAAAATTTAATGGCACAATGTGGGAAACAGTTGGCAATGCCGGTTTTGCTACCTATGGTGCTTTCTCCAATCTTGCTTTTGCGCCGGACAGTACACTCTATGCATCAAATGAGGCCGTTGTATATAAACTAAACAAATCAACCAATAAATGGGTTAGCATTGGTGCGTTTGGTGTACCATATCAAATTACCACATATTACAATAGGCTTGCCATAGCAGAAGATGGCACGGTTTACATTGCTTACATCAGTCGTTTTACTGATCTTTATAACCCCAATCAATTAAAAATTTCCGTAGAAAAATATGACAATTCCAGTAGCACATGGTCGTATGTGGGCAGCCAGTATATAGGTGATGGACCTGCCAAAGAAACGAATTTGCACATTGCCCCCGATGGCACTCTGTATTTGTGTTACCAGGATGATATAGTTGCAGGTAATGGAGATGATGGAAAAGCCACCGTAAAAAAATTTGATGGAACAGACTGGGTAGATGTAGGCAGTGCCCGCTTTACACCTGTAGATGCATGGCATCCACGGCTTGCTATTGCACCGGACGGTACACTTTATGTAGGCTACGGCAATGAAGAGTCCCCTTATACTTTTGCATCATTAAAATACAAAGCCTCTCTGATGAAATTCAATGGCACAGCGTGGGTAGCGGCAGGCGACCTTGAATTTTCCGCAGGTGAAGCAATGACCACTGAACTTGCGATTACACCCGATGGCACCCGGGCAATTATGATTTATCAAAGCACAAACATTTATGCTAAGTCTCTTGATATTAGCGGCGCTTTGCCCATAAAATTAATTTCTCTCAATGCTTCATTGTATAATAAAACAGGCGCAGCTATAACATGGCAGGCAAGCGAAGATGCAAATAGTTCTTATTACAATATTCAGCGCAGTTATGATGGCAGAACGTTTACAACGATTGGAACTGTTTATGCCAAAGGTGCTGCTGAAAACGATTATACTTACTACGACAACACTGCCTTTACATCAGCCAATGCACAAACAGTTTTTTATAAATTGAAAATGTTTGATAAAGATGGCAGCGCAGGTTATAGTAAGGTAGTTTCTGTAAGCTCGAATGCAACAAGAACTATTGCGTCTGTTTATCCTGTGCCGGCGGCTACTTACATTATCATAAAAACAAACGGCACTCACTACATCAACAGCAAAGCCATCATTTATGACAATGCAGGCAGGCTTTTAAAAACTGTTGTTATCACCAGTGCAGAACAATACACAGAGATAAGCCGGCTATCTGCAGGCATGTATTATATAAAACTAAATGACGGAACTAAATTGAAGTTTCAGAAGATGAATTGATGTAAGTTCACTGCAAGAATTCTTTGGAGCCAGCTGAAGTTTTCCATGGCATCTTCGTTGTGTCACTCACTTGTACTGAATATTTTCATGGCAGCAAAGCGGGTATAAATAAAGCAAAAGCCAAAGCAAGACAGAGCATTTACATCAACCATGAATTGCAAATAATATTATTTCAAAACAATAATGAAATACCTTTTTATATCACTTACAATTTTTAGTGCCCATTGTTTTGCGCAGCGTAAAACATCGAACTATTCTGTTAATGAAATAAAGGCAAAAGAAATTGTAGCAAATGTTTTAAAAACCTCACCCATTATTGACGGACACAGCGATTTATTTGCCTGGTATTTTGGATGTGTTTATAAAAAATTAAAAAAATGTCCCCAGGATATTATTGATTATCCTTTGGATACTATCAGCAAAGGACAAACAGATATTCCACGCTGGAGAAAAGGCGGCGTTGGTGGGGTGCAACTAAACGTGAATGCCGATTCATTCAATTTTAAAGTTCAGTATGATTTTCTATACAGGTTAGAAAAAATTTACCAGGAAGATTTAAAAGTAGTTAGCACTTCATCCCAAATGCGTAGAACAATGAAAGAAGGAAAAATTGCGCTGCTGCCGATGAAGGAAGGTTCTGAACAATTAAATGGCAATGTTTCATTACTTGATTCATTGTATAAACTCGGTTTGCGTTGCATGACCTTTACCTATTATACCAACGAATTTGCTGATGGAAGTGATGACACTCCCAAACACAATGGTATTTCTGCATTGGGCAAACAAATGGTAAAAGAAATGAACCGCCTCGGTATTATCATAGATATGAGCCATATCTCTGCCAAATCAATGAGTGATATTTTGGACATTACCAAAGCACCTGTTATTTTCAGCCATTCCAATGCAAGAGCATTAGGTGATGTAAACCGTAATGTGCCGGATGAAATATTATTAAGACTTAAAAAGAATGGTGGATTAATTATGCTGGATATGGTTGCAGAGCACACCACCAGTGCATTTGGTAAATGGGCGGAAGCAGGTGATTCTGTTTATTATTCCATTAAAGCAAAATTTCCTGGTGATAAAATAAAACTGAAGGAAGTAATGAAACAGTGGGAAAAAGATTACCCCATGCCTGTTGTATCTGTTGCTGATGTTGCCGATCATTTTGATT
>JBDSAQ010000134.1:0-4489 GCA_039922095.1 Ginsengibacter sp.
AATATCTTTTGGTACCGTATTACACCCAGCTGATATATCACTCAAGGCGCCCCGCCCTGAAAATTATCTCACTGAAGTATCAAGATATTTCAATTTTTATACTTTACCTATTACCTGGAAATTATCAGAACCAAAACAAAGGGGCGCATTTGATTTTGCCTTCGGCGATCAGGTTGTTGAATTTGCCATTGCACATAATACAAAAGTAAAAGGCCATGTGTTAGTATTGGGAGGGGCTTCGCTACCAGAATGGTTACTTAAAGATGATTACAGTCCTGAAGAGCTAAAGGACATTTTGAAAAATCATATTCAAACAATTATAAATCATTTCAAAGATAAATATCCTAATACGGTTACTGCATGGCATGTTGTAAATGAGCCTCTATGCGAAGGCGGTATGGTTCTCGATTCTAAAAAATGTCTTGACCATGGTATTGAGAAAAATATATGGACCAATATCCACAAACCTGGATCAACTGATCCAACAGATTATATACAATTAGCATTTCAGTGGGCACACGAAGCTGACCCTAATGCAAAGTTATATATCAATGAAAACAATGTTGAAACGCTATACCACCCTAAAACCAAGCGCTTTTATGAACTTGTAAAATATTTAAAACAAACAGGCACGCCTATTCATGGCATAGGTTTACAAGCACATATAAGACTTTACGACAAAGAGAGATATTCTTCAAAAGATTTAACTAGTATAATGGACAGGTTTGCAGATATGGGTCTCGAAACCCAAATAACTGAATTTGATGTAGTTCTGGCAAGTGGCAATCAGCGTATTAATAGCTTTACACCTACAAAGCAAATTCCTCTCATTGCCCCGAAGAATTCTGATTTTCTGGTACAAGCTGAATTGTACAGCATGTTTATGGATGCCTGCCTTAAGGCGAAAAATTGTACTGGTTTTACAACCTGGGGCCCTTGGGATCCAAGTTCATGGACCAACAACCACTGGAAAGGGTCTTTTTATCCGCATTTGCTTGATGATAATTTAAATCCTAAGCTCGCCTTTAAATATCTTGTGAATTGCGTTAAAAAATATGATGAAGAAAATAGTTATTAATCTAAAAGCTATTTAAAATTATAAGACAATATATTTGTCACTATAAACATAATGGACAATACCTCAAAAGTTAATATTGATCTCTCCGGTAGGGTGGCCCTCATAACTGGCGGCACCCGTGGTATTGGCAAGGCGATCGCGGGAAGGTTTGTTGATGCAGGTGCATCAGTTATTCTCACCGGAACAAAGAAGGAAGAGATTGAAAGATTGAATAGTGCTAATGATCACGATCGAACTTCATATTTACAGGTAGATTTTTCTGATGATGCTTCGGTTGCTGGGTTTTTAAATAAGATTAAAGCAATGGATAAAATTGATATCTTGGTGAATAATGCAGGTGTTAATAGAATTGCGCTAAATACTGAAACAACTATTGAAGATTTCAATTTTATAAATGATGTTAACGTAAAGGGGCCATATCTTGTTGCCCGTGAAGTAAGTAAGCTCATGAAAGTAAATGGCTATGGCAGAATCGTTAACCTCACATCCATCTGGAGTGCTATAACCCGCCCTGGGAGGTCACTATACACTGCTTCAAAATATGCTATTGCCGGATTAACAAAAACTCTTGCAATTGAACTGGCAGCAGACAATATCCTGGTTAATGCGGTGGGCCCGGGTTTTACTATGACAGAGCTTACTGCTGCTACCAATTCAGCAGAGGATATTGAAAAGATAACGAGTATCATCCCTGCAAAACGTTTTGCTCAACCGGTTGAAATTGCCAATTTGGTTCTTTTTCTTTCCAGTGAACTTAATAGTTATCTCACAGGTCAAAATATTATTATAGACGGAGGCTATACTAATGTATAATTTTAACGTAAAATCAGTCATTCATGATTATGAAGTGGCATTTATTGATAGTACGAAGAATGTTCTTCACAATGAATTAACGGAAGGTGACTTTATTATAATAGATAATAAAATAAAAAACCTCTATAAAAATGAGTTGGAAACTGTTCTTAATAATTTTAAACACTTTGGTATTGATGCCGCTGAACCCCAAAAAAGCTACCAGGGCGCTATTCCGGTAATTCAGCATCTTATTGAAAACGGATTTAGAAAAAATCATAGGCTTGTTGCAATAGGAGGGGGGATAACTCAGGACCTTACCGCTTTTATGGCTTCTATTCTCTACAGAGGAGTACATTGGTTATTTTTCCCTACTTCTCTTTTGGCACAGGGCGATAGTTGCATTGGAAGTAAAACCTCTATAAACTTTGATCAGTATAAAAATCTAATCGGGGGATTTTATCCACCCAATAAAATCTTTATTAATCCGGAATTTTTAAATACCCTTCCCCTTGCAGAATTAAAATCGGGATTAGGCGAAATGCTCCATTATTTTATTGTATCTGGCGAAGAAGATTTTAAGCGGTTTAAAAAAGATTATTCACAGGCGCTGACAGACAAAAAAGTGCTTTCCGGTATTATAGCCCGAAGCCTGGAAATAAAAAAAAGTTACATTGAAATTGATGAATTTGACCAGAAAGAGCGGCAGGTTTTTAATTATGGGCATTCATTTGGACATGCCATTGAGTCCCTTACTAATTACAGGATACCACATGGTATTGCAGTGAGCTATGGAATGGATATGTCAAATTTTGTTTCCGTAAAACTTGGTTACATTAAACCGGAAACAAGGGAAGAGATAAGAGAGGTAGTAAGGCAGATATGGGCTGGTACTTCAATAACTGATATATCGCTTGATAAATTTACCTCTGCTTTAAGCAAGGATAAAAAGAATATTGGTAAACAGTTGGGGCTTATCTTAAATAAAGGTTACGGAAAGATATTTAAAGACATACGCCCAATGGACGCTGAGTTTATTAGCTGGCTGCAGGAGTATTTTACAAATGAATTAAATTAAAAAAATATGATAGTTGATAAATTAAAAAACATTGATATCTACAAAGGAATATCAGATGACATTTATGCCGGTCTAAAATTTCTTCAGGCTGCAACTCCTGAAATAGAAGTAAGGGAACATTACATTAATGATAATGTAAAAGCTTTGGTTTTTGAGTATGAAACTGTGGAAGTTTTTGAAAGAGGGTATGAAGCCCATAAACATGTAATAGATATTCAGTATCCGATTATAGGCCTGGAAAGAGTTAAATGGTCACCGATAGAAGGAATGAATGTAAATATTCCATACAGTGAAGAGCACGACAGAACATTTTACAAGAACCCCTCACCACAGGGAACACATGTTGATATAGGCGAGGGAATATTTGCTATCATGTTTCCTGAAGATGGACATGGACCACAGCATTATGTAAACAAACCTGAAATGATAAAAAAAATAACAATCAAAGTATCTATTTAATATGCTGCAAATTCCAAAGGTAAAAGCATTGGTGCCCATGAAGGAGCACTCGGAAAGGGTTCCAAATAAAAACACACGTAATCTTGTTGGAAAGCCAGCTTTTCATTGGATCATGGAAACCCTTTCACAGAGCCCCTATATTGACGAGATAATTATTAATACTGATTCGAAGATGATAGCAGAAGGTGCTATAGCCAATTTTGATAAAGTAAGGATATTGGAACGGCCTGATTTTTTGTTGGGAGACATGGTAAGTATTCAGCCGCTTATTGCATATGATATTTCTCAAACAGAAGGGGAGTACTTTTTACAAACACATAGTACCAATCCATTATTAACTATTGATTCTGTTAACAGAGCTATTGAAACATTTTTTTTTCAAAAAGAACATGATGCATTGTTTTCTGTTACAGAGGTTAAGCAACGCTTTTACTGGGCAGATGGCAAAGGCATAAACCATGATCCTTCTGTACTTATAAGGACCCAGGATCTTAAACCTATATACCATGAGAATTCCTGCTTTTACATTTTTTCAAAGGATACAAAACTTAAAACACAAAACAGGCTTGGTGCAAACCCTATGATGTTTGAAATTGACAGACTTGAAGCCGCAGATATTGATGATCTGGAAGATTTTTATTGGGCCGAGTTCCTGCTTCAAAGAAAACTATCAAATGAGAAATAACATTTGCCTTTCACATATTATTTCTCAATCAACCCCCGCTTATGGAAACCGGGACAGGATATTTGTAAGAGATAATTCTTCAATACGAAAAGGAGAAACAGCAAATTCATCATGCTGGATTTTTTCTAATAACCATATAGGCACCCATATAGATTCTCCCCGCCATTTTTCTGCTGATGGGAAAAAAACTTATGAGTTTCCGGTTAACGACTTCTTTTATGATAAGGTGAAGCTTGTTGATATTCCTTGTAAAACAGGCATTTTAATCTCTATTGAAGATTTTAAAAATATTGAAGATATTGTAGAGCATGATACCGAATTATTATTTATACGTACAGGTTACGAACAATACAGAGAACAGGATAAATATTGGAATGACAGCCCCGGGCTTGAAGCC
>JBDSAQ010000135.1:0-12699 GCA_039922095.1 Ginsengibacter sp.
AATTTGTAGACATTGTAAAATGTGTTTAGAACTACAAGTTGCTTTTTTCTTTTAAAACCTTCACTATACTACTTTTCCACCTATGTGTATTACTCCTTAACTTGACGCCAATGCGATAACTATCGGGGCTCCAAAAGAAAAGGTCAAGTCCCTCTCTCCCCTTAGAGAAAGATTTAGGTGGGTTATACCAAAATATCCATTTGTTTCCATTCAGTATGAAATATGCCCGGGCCATCCGTTCTTTCATATGTGTGGGCACCGAAATAATCTCTTTGAGCCTGGATAAGATTTACAGGTAATCTATTTCTTGAATAGCCATTGAAATAGTTTAAAGCTGCCATTAAACCACTTGCCGGGTAACCATGTATAGCTGCCTGAATCACTGTATTTCTCAGTCCTTCAAGTTTACTTTTGATAAGACTGGCGACCTCATCGTTTAATAATAAATTTTTAAGATCAGGAGTTTTTGTATAGGCTCTGCTAAAAACCGGCAGTAATGCCGACCGTATGATACAACCACCTGTCCATACATTTATTACATCCTGCATAGGAACTTTCATGTTTAATATAATAGATGCCTTACTTAACATAGCAAGTCCCTGTGCATAGCTTATAATGGTACCAAAAAAAAGCGCATCGTATAATTGGCTTAAAAATTCATCTTTATTTACATCGGTCTTTTTAAGCTCTGGTTTATACAGGTTGGCCGATTCAATTCTTTCTTCTTTTAGAGATGATAAATTTCTCATCATCACTGCCATATCAATCACAGGGATAGGCATAGGAATATCGAGGCCTTCCTGCGATGTCCACTTACCTGTTCCTTTTGCACCCGCCCTGTCAAATATCATATCAATCAGCATTTCATCACTCTTATCATCTTTTTTTAAAAAAATATCTGCTGTTATTTCTAATAAGAAGGATTGCATTTCACTTTTACTCCAGTTATTGAAAACCTGATGTAATTCCTCATTATTTAATCCAAGACAATTATGCATAAGATCATAACATTCGCTTATCAATTCCATGATGGCATACTCAATTCCATTATGAATCATTTTTACATAATGTCCTGCTGCGTCGTTACCTAAATAAGCAACACAAGGCTGGCCATTTACTTTTGCTGCAATTGCTTTTAATACGGGTTCTATTTCTTTATAGGCTTCCTCATCTCCGCCAGGCATTATACTTGGGCCAAGTCTTGCGCCCTGATCTCCGCCGGAAATGCCGATGCCCATAAAATGTATTCCCCTTTCTTTTAATTTTGTAACACGGGCAAGTGTATCAATGTAATGAGAGTTTCCGCCATCAATAATAATATCACCGGGCTCAACTATATTAATAAGCTCTGCAATTACACCATCTACAATTTTTCCTGCAGGCACCAGCATCATTATTTTTCGGGGTTTTTGTAAATTGGCAATCATTTCCTGCAATGTATTTACACCTTTTACTACTGTATTTTTATTTGCCGATGATTCTAATAAAAGGGTTTTGGTGGCGTCCTTATCATAGCCGGTTACTTTAAAGCCATTATCTGCCATATTTAATAAAAGATTGCTGCCCATCACGCCAAGTCCTACCATTCCAAAATCATATGATACATTTTCCATTAAAATTTATTTTATGCTGATGAGATAGATTGATTGTAAAATTATGAGGATAAAACTATGCATCCTAAATTAGTTGGTTGATTAGCATGATGACTATTAAAAAATATATTAAGATTTTTGTGTTGAAAATATTATGAGAGTACCAGGCGTTATACAACATACAACATGTACTACTGAATATGAAACTCAGAAGGTAATAATTGATTAATTTTGTACAAATAATTGTATGGCAAAGATCATAACCGCAGATTATAATTTAGATCTTGAGCATCCGGCGCTTGATAATATGAGCGACGATGAATTTTTTTCTTTTTGTGTACAGAATAAAAACATAAGACTTGAAAGAGATGAAAATAAACAAATATTAATTAAGGCACCTGTGGGAAACTTAACTTCTTATCAAAATTTTGAAATTGCGGGGCAAATATTTACCTGGAATAAAAAAACAAATCTTGGATTTGCGTTTGATTCTTCAGCCGGATTTTATTTACCTGATAAATCAATGCGTAACCCTGATGCAGCATGGATTAGCAGCGAAAAGTGGAAAAGTATAGCAAATGAGGAAAAGAAAAAATTCGCTTACTTAGTTCCCAATTTTATTATAGAATTAATGTCACCATCGGATAGGTTAAAGCCTGCAAAAGATAAAATGAAAATGTGGATTAACAATGGTGTTTTACTTGCCTGGCTTATCAATCCTGAAAACAAAACAGCTTATATCTATAGAATTAATGGAACTATAGAAGAAGTTAACGGGTTTGATAAAAAACTATCAGGAGAAGATATTTTACCTGGCTTTGAACTCGATCTTTCAATATTAAAATAATTGTATGGCAAAGATCATAACAGCAGATTATAATTTAGATCTTGAGCACCCGGCGCTTGATAATATGAGCGATGATGAATTTTTTTCTTTTTGTGTACAGAATAAAAACATAAGACTTGAAAGAGATGAAAATAAACAAATATTAATTATGCCTCCCGCAGGAAATGATTCTTCAGCAAAAAATTCTATATTAAATTTTAAACTATTCTTATGGAATAATGAATCAAAATGCGGAATCGTCTTTGATTCTTCTGCCGGATTTTATTTACCCGATAAATCAATGCGTAACCCTGACGCAGCATGGATTAGCAACGCAAAGTGGAATAGTATAGGAAATGACGAAAAGAAAAAATTCGCTTACTTAGTTCCCGATTTTATTATAGAATTAATGTCACCCTCGGATAGGTTAAAGCCTGCAAAAGATAAAATGGAAATGTGGATTAACAACGGTGTTTTACTTGCCTGGCTTATTGATCCTGAAAATAAAACAGCTTACATCTATAGAATTAATGAAACCATAGAAGAAGTTAACGGCTTTGATAAAAAACTATCCGGAGAAGATATTTTACCCGGTTTTGAATTAGATCTTTCAATATTAAAATAATAATAAAAGTTGGTTTGCTATAAATAACAAACCGTTGATAAAATGGAAACAATTGCAAAAGTATCACCTCCTTTAACCGCAAAAGATTTCGCTACAGACCAGGAAGTACGCTGGTGCCCTGGTTGCGGCGATTATTCAATTTTAGCACAGGTACAAAAAATAATGCCCGGCCTGGGTATTCCCAGGGAAAATATTGTTATTATTTCCGGTATTGGCTGTAGCAGCCGGTTTCCTTATTACATGAATACTTATGGTATGCACAGTATACATGGGAGAGCTACTGCAGTTGCCAGCGGATTAAAGGCGGCAAGACCTGAACTTAGTGTATGGATAGTAACAGGAGATGGAGATAGCCTTAGTATTGGCGGCAACCATACTATTCATTTATTGAGAAGGAATTTTGATGTGAATATTCTTCTTTTTAATAACCAGATATATGGGTTAACTAAAGGTCAATATTCTCCTACTTCAGAAAAAACAAAAGTGACAAAGAGCACTCCTTTCGGAAGTATAGATCATCCATTTAATCCCCTGGCATTGGCCATGGGAGCCGATGCTACATTTATTGCACGCAGTATGGACCGTGATCCCAAACATTTACAGGCCATGATATTGAAAGCCCAGGAACATAAGGGCTCATCTTTTTTAGAAATATACCAAAACTGCAATATTTTTAATGACGGCGCCTTTGAAATATTTACAGAGAAGAGTTCAAAGCCTGAAGAGGCAGTGTTTCTGGAGCATGGGCAGCCACTTATATTTGGTACACAAAAAAACAAAGGAATTAAATTAGATGGCTTAAAGCCTGTAATAGTTCAGCTTGGGGAGGGCGTTGGTTATGATGATCTATGGCTTCATGATGAAAAAGATCTTTATAAGGCACAGATATTAATAAGAATGTTTGATCATCCCGGTATTGAAGGGCATTTTCCAAGGTCGTTTGGCGTTTTTTACAAAACTGACAGATATTGTTATGAAGATGTAATGTCAATGCAAATTGAAGAAGCCATAGCTGCTAAAGGAAAGGGTGATCTTGATAAATTATTAAAAGGAAGAGAAACCTGGACTATTACATAAATATTTAGATCTTTCCTGTCTTCTTATATAATGCAATAACATCACCTATAACTTCATTATAAGTTTGCATGCCTTTCGGTTGCTGATTGGCTTTTAAATATTTCCCATATGCCCATGTTACCCATACATCTACGAAGCTTTTATGGCGTATTAAAAAATCTCTCCATTCTTTTATATCAGATTTTACACCAGGGGAAAGTTGCTTAAATGTCTCTTTTGCTGAAACAGAATCAACAAAGTATAATTCCCTGTTAGCATATAAAAACATATCTAAGTAAGCTGAGTAATGAAAAAGGGTATCGGTAGAGGAAATAGCTGTAAGGTACCCTGCAAAATTTGCTTCGTCTTCTTTTGCATAACCAAGCTGATGCGCTATTTCGTGACAGGTAGTATAAGGCAAAACAAACCCTGGAACAGTAGTATTTACCTGCGCCTCACCTGTAAATGGATTATAATAACCTGTAAAGCCGAGGTAATTACCCCACCAGCCAAATAAAGAAGATTTAACTGAGGCATCTTTATATTGCATAAAAGGATACTGCAAGCCCGCTTGCTGATAGCATTTACTGGCTCTTAAAAATAATTCCTTATTCTTCGGGTAACCTGCATGAGTAGTGATAAGAGCTTGCTTGCTTATGTTTACTTTTCCTATCAGTATTTTCTGAATATTTTTAAGATCATCTGCAGTATAGTTTTTTGTATCTAAACTTAACTGGTAAGTAATCCCTTTCCTGTTATAATTAAGCCCCCAAAAAATATTGAAGATGATATAAACTACTGATACAATTATCCAAATCGTAAGCAGGCTTTTTCTTATTATCCGAAACCGGAATTTATTTTTTATGAGCTTTATAAAAAAACGTATTGCTTTATATAAAAGCCAAATTGCAGCAAAAAAATACAGAATATCACCAATACTAAATGGCAGCCATCCTGTAACTAACCTGAGTAAATGTGAAAATGCGGAAAAAAATTCTGCAGTAAAATATTTTTCAACTAAAAAAGAATTGGAAGCAAAAATCTTTATTAAAATAATTAAGATCAGAGATATTATTACCCAAAAAGTACGGCGTTTTGTAATTTGTTTTAAGTTCATATAAGTTAAAAGCCGTGGATAGAGATAATAATTTAAAAAAATAATTGAAGTAATTTTATAATTATAAAGTAACGCCAAATTTGAGTATATGGAAACTTTTAATCAAATTATAAATGATGACAAACCGGTATTGGTTGACTTCTTTGCCGAATGGTGTGGCCCATGTAAAATGATGGCACCGGAGTTAAAACGGTTTGCAGATAATCATAAAAATAATGTAAGGGTTTTAAAAGTTGATATTGATAGAAATCGGGGTACAGCCAATCATTTCAATATACAGGGTGTGCCAACATTAATTTTGTTCAGAAAAGGAAAAATATTATGGCGTCAGTCGGGAGCTATGAATGCTCAACAGTTATCTGATATTATAACAGATAAAATTCAGAATTAATTATCTGCTTCATAATGGTTGTGAAAATAAAACCCTGTTGATCGCAGGGCCTGAATAAATTTGGGTTATAAAAAGCTTGAGTTCAGTATGGGAAATTCAACACTATTTTTTATATCATTTTCATAAAATTATACTTCCATAAGATTGGTAAAATGAAGGGTTTATATGAACTTGCATAAAATGAAGTTTTGTAACTTTAATTTCGCACCACCGGAAAGGAATTTATTATAAGCCTCTAACCCACATTATGCGCAGTTGGGAGGCTTATTTACTTAACAAAATAAGGATCAGGGTTAATAAGCTTTTCTTCTAACAATCATAATTAATATTTTTGCTCATTATGGAAACAAATTCTTTAGAATCAGTTATGCAGGAGAAGTTATCTTTTGATAATTTCCGGGCAGAGATTTTAAAGGATTACCGGGTTATTTGTGAAAGCAGGGAAACCAGTTTATTAGCCCGCAAGGAAGTATTGACCGGCAAAGCGAAATTCGGAATTTTTGGAGATGGTAAGGAGGTAGCCCAAGTGGCAATGTCAAAATTTTTTAAACCCGGCGATTTCAGAGCTGGTTATTATCGTGACCAGACATTCATGTTTGCAAGTGGCTTATCAACTATTGAGCAGTTTTTTTCCCAGCTTTATGCTGATCCGGATATAAATAATGACCCCTTTAGTGCAGGCCGGCAAATGAATTCTCATTTTGCAACAAAACTGGTGGATGAAAATGGTGAGTGGCTAAACATAGCTAATAAAAAAAATGTTTCCAGCGATATGGCACCTACCGCCGCACAAATGCCAAGGGCAGTAGGATTAGCTTATGCATCAAAGTTTTTTAGAAAATATGGCCCATCAGATGAGTTCAGGAATTTGAGTAATAATGGTAATGAGATTTGTTTTTGCACCATTGGTGATGCCTCAACATCTGAGGGGCATTTTTTTGAAGCGCTGAATGCCGCCGGTGTATTGCAAATACCCCTCGCAGTTTTTGTTTGGGATGATGGCTATGGAATTTCAGTACCAAAAAAATATCAAACTATAAAATCATCTATCTCGGTAGCTTTAAGTGGATTTCAAAAAGAAGATGATACTAACGGGATAAATATTTACAGGCTTAAAGGATGGGATTATGCAGGTATGTGTGAGATATTGGAACCGGCCCTTCAACACATGCGGGATACACACATTCCAGCTCTTTTCCATGTTGAAGAACTTACTCAGCCACAGGGGCATTCTACATCAGGTAGTCACGAGCGCTATAAAGAAGTTGAAAGACTGGCCTGGGAAAAAGAATGGGATTGTATAAAGCAAATGAAGCAATGGATTATCACTAATGCTTTAGCGGATGAAAATGAGCTGTATGAAATAGAAATTGCCGCAAAAGAATTTACCAAACAAAGCAGGATAAATGCATGGGAGAAATATATAAATCCTATAAAAGAGCAGGTTGCAAAAACATTTGGCCTTTTTAAAAAAATACCCCATAATAGTGCCGTAGATCGGATAAGCAAAGAACTGGCGGCACACCATGAACCCTTAAGAAAGGATGTGTTAAAGGCAATTTCTGCAGTATTAAACGTGCCATCCTCTGGTGTAAATATTGAACTAAAAAATTACTATGATGAATTAATCCTGGAAAATAAAAAATTGTTCAACACTCATTTATATAATGAAGGGCCAAAATCGGCCCTGAATGTTTCAGAAATTAAAGCTTCTTATAAAGAAGATGCCCCCGTGATAAATGGGTATGAAGTGCTTAATAAATATTTTAATGAATTATTTGAGGCCAATAATAAAGTGGTTGCATTTGGGGAAGATGTGGGATTAATAGGTGATGTTAACCAGGGATTTAGTGGCCTCCAAAATAAGTATGGGGAAAATAGAATTTTTGATACCGGCATCCGTGAGCTTACAATAATGGGACAAGGTATTGGTATGGCATTAAGAGGTTTGCGCCCAATTGCAGAAATACAATACCTCGATTATTTATTATATGGATTACAACCCTTAAGTGACGATGCAGCCACTACACATTACCGTACCATGGGTCAGCAAAGTGTTCCAATGATTGTAAGAACCAGGGGGCACAGGCTGGAAGGTATATGGCATAGTGGTTCTCCAATGGGAATGATTATAAATTCACTCAGAGGTTTTTATATATGTGTGCCAAGAAATATGGTACAGGCAGCCGGTATGTATAATACTTTATTGCAGGGCATTGATCCGGCATTAATGATTGAATCTTTAAATGGGTATCGCCTCAAAGAAAGACTTCCTTCTAACTTAATTGAATTTACTGTGCCATTAGGAATACCGGAGGTGATTAAAACCGGATCAGATATTACCATGGTTACTTATGGATCTATTACAAGGATTGTTTTGGAGGCAGCAGAAATATTAGATACACTAAATATCAGTTGCGAAATAATAGATGTGCAAACACTTTTGCCTTTTGATATAAAATATCGGATTCTGGAATCATTGAAAAAAACAAACCGGATTATTTTTATTGATGAAGATGTGCCTGGCGGAGCTTCTGCATTTATGTATAATAAAGTGATGGAAGAACAAGGAGGATATAAATGGCTTGATGTTTCCCCCAGGACACTCTGCGGGCAGGAGCACCGGCCATCGTATGGTAGTGACGGAGATTATTTTAGCAAACCGAATGTGGAAGATGTTATAAGAGTGGCAAGGGAAATGATGGAGGAATAATGCCCCTCTGATCCGATAGCTATCGGATCTCCCCGAAAGGGAAACTTTTGAACCTTTACGGGTAAATAACTTTTTATAATTTTTATTCCCCTTTAGGGGATAGGGGTATGAAATTTACACTTTATCAAATAGATGCTTTTACTGATAAGATTTTCGGCGGCAACCCCGCTGCTGTTATTCCTTTGGAAAAATGGATTGATGATGAATTAATGCAAAAGATTGCTTTGGAAAATAATCTTTCAGAAACTGTATTCTTTGTACCTGCGAGAGGCGGTCCACAAGTCTCCCCCAAGGGGGGAGATCCGATAGCTATCGGATTAGAGGGGGCATTCGATTTTGAAATACGTTGGTTTACCCCTGCCGTGGAAATTGATCTTTGCGGGCATGCTACTTTAGCTTCTGCGTTTGTTCTTTTCAATATTTTGAATTGTAGTAAAGATGAAATTCGTTTTAATTCTAAAAGTGGAATATTAAAAGTTGAAATGCGGCATAACAAAATATGGTTAGATTTTCCATCATGGCAACCAGAAAGATTTAATGATTATCCTGATGATCTTGTACAGGTTTTGGGTAATCCGGAAATTGTGGGGGTTTATAAAAACAGGGATCTTCTGATTGAATTGATGAATGAAGAAGCTGTACAAAAATGTGTGCCTGATTTTTCCCTAATGCTTAAAACAGGATATAAAATAATCATAACTGCACCAGGTAAAAATGCTGATTTTGTATCAAGGTTTTTTGCCCCTGTTGCAGGTGTAGACGAAGACCCGGTAACAGGCTCCGCACACTCACAGCTAATTCCTTTTTGGAGTGAAAAATTAAATAAACAAAAATTATTTGCTTTGCAATTGTCCAAACGTGGCGGTAAACTATGGTGTGAGCAAAATGATGACAGGGTTAAAATCGGCGGTAATTGCGTGTATTATATGAAAGGCGAAATTGAATTAGAATAATTATTATCACATGCTAACCTCTTCTGAAAGGCACTTTATGCAATCATGGAAAGAGCAACGGGAAGGCCCCCGCTGGAAGTATTACCTGCAGTATATTATTGCATGGAGCACAGTTAGTTTTCTTTCCCTGTTTTTTCTTACTAAATTAATAATGAGCGATAGAGATATGGGAGGCTGGATTAGTTTGTATATAGTAATAGTAGTGTCAATAATACTTGCAACATTATCAACACACATTATCTATACTTTCAATGAAAAAAAGTTTAAGAAGATTTTACAAAGAGAAGGAGAATAAAAGCTAAATACCTTTAAGGGTTATACTCCATGTGCTGATAATTTTTTGCGTAATATTGTAAGTAATCGCAATTTACTATGTAGAATTGCTATAATATTAAGAGTAAAACAGATTGGAATACAGTTAATGCTTTTATTATTTTTCCTCCTTATAACATCACTTAGCAGAATAATATGACACTTACAATGCAGGAAGAAATTGCGGAATTCCTTTTGGATATTCAGGCTGTAAAATTTAGAATTGAAGAACCATTTTTTACCTGGGCATCAGGAATAAAGTCTCCGATTTATTGTGATAACAGAATTATAAATTCAAAAGTTGAGGTGAGAGAAGCTGTAGTAAATGCCTTTACCAATATTATAAAAAATAAATTTTTGGAAGAAACCGATATAATTGCAGGGGTAGCAACAGGCGGCATCCCTTATGGTGTTTTAGTGGCTGACAGACTAAAATTACCCTTCATATATGTAAGATCAGAAAGAAAAAAACATGGCCTCGAAAAACAAATTGAAGGCGCTTTTAAGCCTGGTGATAAAGTCATCTTAATTGAAGATCACATTTCTACAGGTGGCAGTAGTTTAAATGCTATAATAGCCTTAAGAGAAGAAGGTATGCAACTTATTTCTTTATTAAGTATAATGACTTATGGCTTTGCTGAAGCAAAGTATAGATTTGGCGAAGCAGGCGTTTCTTCTGAAAGTCTTTGTGATTTAGATACTGTTCTTAATGTGGCAGTTCAAAAAAATATTATAAAAACTGAAGACAAGTACAGGATATTAGAATTTCGTAAATCCCCTCAAGAATGGATAGCGTAACATATGCTTATCCTATATTCTATTCTGTTATAACTGTTTTAAACAGTAAAATTATATACTTCACTATTATAACAAACCACACTTAAGGCTATGTTATTCATGGCTTATTTTACTACATATTAAATTATACTGTTAATGAATATAGGTACTCTTAAACTTTAAAGACCATACACAGATTTGCTTTTTAAAATATTTAACCATACCTTATATTCCGTTAGCTAAATTATTAGGTTTAAATTTGGCCTTCAAAAAAAACTCCATACATGCCTTATCAAGCAAATATAATAGCATATGCTTTTGTAAAAAAAGGCATAGAAGAAAATAAGCCTGTAACTCAAATGAAATTGCAAAAATTAGTTTTTTTTGCCCATGGTGTTTATATGGCTTTTAACAATAATACTCCGCTAATACAAGAGGATTTTGAGGCATGGCAATTCGGGCCGGTGGTGGGTAGCATTTATCTGGAATATAAGACTTATGGAAATCAACCAATAAATAGGAAAAATCCGGATTTAGAAAATCGCCTGAAGGATCTTTATAAGGATGAAGGTGCAATGGTTGCAATAAATTACACCTGGAATGTTACAAAAAATTTAAGTGCTTCTACTTTGTCTAATTGGACGCATACTAAAGGCTCCCCATGGGAAACATTTTATACGCCAGGACTTACAAGCGTTCAAATTGACAACTTAGCTATATCGAAGTATTTTAAACAGTTACTTGAATCTGCAAATGATGCCCGACAGCCAGCAACCCCCATCTCCTGAAATCATCTCTGAATTAATAGCTAAGGAAGCTAAAAATGAACATAAAGACCCAATAAGTTTTAATACAGATTTTCCCAGGGCAAGATATTCAGATGAAATAGAGTATGTAATTAAAAGTCAATTTGCGGATTCCTTACAGCAAAACAGGCAAGAAAGAATTAAATACGCTAAGTGGACATTTTGGCTTACTGTTATTTGGATTTTAGTAGTATTAGCATTTGTTTTCTTTAGCTCCTACAGGCCAAAGGGTAAAAAGATTCTTGAGATGTCAGATACTATTTTAATAACTCTGATAACAACTACAACTGTTAATGTTTTTGCGTTCTTTATTTTAGTAATGAAGTTTCTTTTTAATAAGGAAGAATTAGCGGCGCTGGGGTTTATTTTTACTCCTTTGAAAAAACAGTTGTTAGAAGAAAAATGACTTTCTTTAGTGCATATAGAAGTAGGTTTGTTTCTCTCAGTAATAAATAAGATAAGCACCGTCTCTGTAAATCAGATCAATCTTCTAATTTAGGCTTATCCATTAGTTTAGTTTTGTGTTCTCCATCCCTATCACTTGCCAAATACGGCACATGTGTACTCAGAACACAAGGAATTTTTATAAAAATTATTTATCCATAATTTTAATAGAATTGTATATTGAAGGATGAACAGTATAATGATAGCATTATTTTTCATTTGTTTAAATATAAATAACAATGAGTCAAAATTAAAAAAAATACAAATTGCCTTAATTAAAGAAACAAAAAAGGCAATGGCTGATTTGAATATAGGAATAAGAGATAATTTGGAAAAGGATGAACCTTTTTTGATTATTGTAGATAGCAGTATTAAAGAGCTGAATGCAAAATTTACAATGGAATATGGATTTGATTCGGGTAAAAAAGATTTAGCTTCAAGATGGTATAAAGAACCTAGAATAAGAATATCTCCTATTTTCTATTCTATACTTTTAAAAATAAGGGATACATCTAATCTTATTTATTTACAAACAAAATCAATAATAGCTCATGAGCTAACGCATTATCTTCAGAAATCAATTATGAACGATTTTGCGCCATACACAGCATTGGGTGACCCGGATATGGAACAAAAAAGTTTAACTGAATTTGAAGCCTATTCCATTGGTTGTTATTACTTTTTAAGTAAATACAATAGTGGTAGTCTTAAAAAAATAATGAACTCATTAGTCAGTCCAAAAGAAAAAATGATTTTAATTATGAACGTTGCTACTGATATTTTCTTTCCCGATTCTAGATGATGTGTCTTTTTTTTGGTAAACCGGGAATTGTGATATTAGCAAGCATTTATAAAAATACTGTCTTTATAATTTTAATTAGCCACATACAAAGCGAAAGATTATTATTTAGAAGCAGTGTTCAGGACATAGGTATATGTGTACTTAGAGAACAAGCAAATATTGTGGATAAGTTATTCATTTATATAACCGTAAAAGCCGCAATTAAAATAAAGATAATATTTTTGGGGAATGAAAGGCAAAAAAAGCTTACACCAATGGAAAATCTTACGCAGGCTATGAAGCATT